>SHAO01000020.1 GCA_004213215.1 Candidatus Pelagibacterales bacterium
AAATAATTGATCATGACATTTTAACAATAATTAATAAAAATACTTTTGGAAAAAATACAGTTGTTTATGGGAATTTGCCTTACAATATTGCAACTAAAATTCTATCCTCATTAATATTACTTAAGAAATGGCCTCCTTGGTATGAAATTTTAATTTTAATGTTTCAAAAAGAGGTTGCTGAAAGAATATTAGCTAAAGAAAAAACTAGAAAATTTAATAGATTAGCAGTGTTAGCAAATTGGAGATTTGAAATAAAAAAACATTTTGATATTTCTAATAATTGCTTTTTACCTAAACCCAAGGTAGTTTCTACAGTACTATCATTTACGCCAAAAAAAGATAATCAGTTTGTTTTAAAAAATCCAAAAAATTTAGAAAAAATAACAAGAATTCTTTTCTCAAATAGAAGAAAAATGATAAATAAAAATTTTAATAAACTTTTTAAAGCAAAAAAATTAATTGCAAAAAAATTAAAAATTAACTTAAGTAAAAGGCCAGAAGAATTAAGCTTTGAAATGTATTATAAGATTGCAACAGAGTATGAAAAATTATTTAAGTAACTCATCTACCATTTTTTTTATTTTACTCATATCTTGTTTTTGATTTTGACCTTTTTTTTCTAACATTATTATACTAAGAATTTCGTTATAACACTTTTCCAAGTCGTCATTTACCACAATATAATTATATTCATTCCAATGCGAGATTTCTTCTTTAAATTTATTCATTCTTTTTTTTACTAGCTCTTCTTGATTTTCATGACGATTTAATAATCTTTCTTTTAAAGTTTTGCGGTTAGGTGGCAAAATAAAAAATGTCACTAATGATAAATTCTCAATCTTATTTAATTGTTTTGTTCCCTGCCAATCAATATCAAATAAAACATCTTTTCCTTGGGATAATTTTTCTAAGACTGGTTTTTTTAAAGTTCCATAGCAATTATCAAAAATATTAGCGTATTCAAAAAATTCATTTTTTTTTATAAGATCTTTAAACTCTGAGATACTTGCAAAATAATAATCTTTTCCATTAATTTCATTTGGTCTTGGTTTTCTCGTTGTATGAGAAATTGAAATTGAAAAATTTTTATTACTTTGGGCAATTTTTTTGACTAGTGTAGTTTTTCCTGTTCCAGAAGGTGATGATAAAACAAACATCATACCCTTTTGCTCTATTCCCATAGTATTTTTTATCTGCCTGATGCTTTTTTAAAATTTTTAAGCTGCTTTACTTTCAATAAATTTTATAGCATCACCAACGGTAAGAATTTTTTCTGCTTCACTGTCGGAAATTTCAGAACCAAATTCTTCTTCGAAAGCCATAACAAGTTCAACTGTATCTAAGCTATCTGCACCCAGATCATCAATAAAATTTGCTTCATCAACAACTTTGGACTCTTCAATACCCAAATGATCAGAAACCATTTTCTTTACCTTGTTTGAAATATCTTTTGTCATATGTAAATTCCTTAATTAAAGTTATTAGATCTTAATAAATTATTAATTAACTTTGTCAAGACATATACATTCCGCCATTTACATGGATCGTTTCGCCGGTTACATAGGATGCCTGTTCAGAGGATAAAAATGCTGCACAGTTTGACACATCTTCGCCTGAACCTAATTTACCCATAGGTATTCTTGATGTTAAATATAATTTAACCTTTTCAGCTATATTTAGAGTCATGTCAGAAACAATAAAGCCGGGGGAAACACAGTTAATTGTTATATTTTTTTTAGCATATTCAATAGCAAGACTTTTTGACATTCCAATTATGCCTGCCTTAGAGGCAGCATAGTTAGATTGACCCAAATTTCCTGTATGACCTACAACCGATGTGATATTTACAACTCTACCAAATTTATTTTTTAACATTTTTTTAATTGCATATTTAGACAGCAAAAAAGTGGAAGTTAAATTGATATCTAAAACTTTTTTCCACTCATCTTCTTTCATTCTCAACGAAAGATTATCTGCGTTTGTTCCAGCGTTGTTGATTAAAATATCTAGGCTTCCTAATTCTAAAGAAACATTATCAACAAACTCTTCAATTCTTGAATGATCAGATATATCAAATCTTTTAACTTTTATACTAGGATATTTTTTTTTAATTTCATTCAATTTTTCAGCTTTTGTTCCGCTGCCAAGAACATTAGCGCCGAGCGAAACAAATTTTTTAACTAACTCACCGCCAATCCCACCGCTTGCTCCAGTAATTAAAACATTTTTATTTTTAAAACTAATCATTTTTGATATCTTCTATATTATTAATATTTGATACTTTAACCTCACTATTTATTTTTTTTACCAAACCAGATAGCACTTTACCAGGACCAATTTCTATAAAATCACTAACACCTTTATTTATCATATAATTTACACTTTCTCTCCATCTAACTCTTGCAGTAATTTGATCAATTAATAATGGCTTAATTCTGTCTACTTCTGGCTCTTCTTTAGCTGTAACATTACTTATAATATTTGGTTTTGGTTGCAAAAAATTTGTATTTATAATTTTTTCTTTCATAATTTCTGCAGCTTTTTTCATCAAAGAACAATGAAAAGGTGCACTTACTGGTAACATTATTCCTTTTTTTCTTTTTTTTTTTAGATTTTCATTAAGAATTTCAATTACTTTTTTTTTACCACTTACAACTACTTGACTATTACTATTATCATTAGCTATTTCACAAATTTCTCCTTTTGGTAATAAACTAATTTCTTTTTCAACTTCATTAATATTTAATCCAAGTATAGCTAGCATAGCACCTTGACCTGGTTGAACGGCATCGCGCATAGACTTTCCCCTTTCATGCAAAAGGTATGCAGCTTTTTCTATAGATAAAGAGCCTGCGCAAACAAGTGCTGTATACTCACCTAATGAATGACCAGCAAAAAATTTTGCACTATTTAAATTTAAATCAAAGTGTTCCTTCAAAACATTAAATATGCAAACACCCACAGTCATGATTGCGGGTTGTGTATTTTGAGTTAATTTCAATTCATCTTCAGGACCATTTAAAATAATATTTGAAAGTGAAAATCCTAAAGTATTATCAACAATTTTGAAAAATTTTTTTGTTGAATCGTATTTTTTATAAAAATCAGAAGCCATACCAACATATTGGGAACCTTGGCCTGGGAATAAAATAGCACGCATAAAGCAATAAATATAATATAGTTAAATTTTAACAGTTGTATATTTAAAATATTAATAGTATAAATCCCCAACCTCTGCCAATAAAAAGGTGGATTGTTCAACGGTTTTTTGAACTAACCAAGGAAAAACGTAAATGAATTGCTACGAACATACTTTTATAACAAAACAAGATTTGCCTGAAAGTCAGGCTAAGAAGCTTCTAAATAAATATAAAGACTTAATTGAAGCAAATTCAGGAAAAGTGTTAAAAACTGAAGAGTGGGGATTAAGAAACTTTTCTCATCGTATAAATAATAACAAAAAAGGTTTTTATTTTCATTTTAAATTTGAAGCTATAGGAAAAACCATAGAAGAATTAGAAAAAGCTGAAAATATTGATGAATCATTAATTAGATATTTAACAGTCAAAGTAAAAAAACTCGATTTAGAAAAAAATTATTTTGAAAAAAAAACTTATCCAAATGAAGTAAATAGTAATGAAAAGAAATAAGAAAATTAAAAAAAAAACAAGAGGTTCTAGAAATTCAAAACTAAGTTTATTTCAAAAACCTGATATAAAATTTTTTAGGCCATGCCCGTTATCAGGAAAAGATGCTCCTACAATTGATTATAAAAATGTCAAATTGTTAAAAAAATATATTTCTGAATCTGGAAGAATTTTACCTTCAAGAGTTACTTCAGTATGTTTAAAAAAACAAAAGGAAGTTGCGCGGGCAATTAAAAGATCTAGACTTTTAGGATTGATTTAAAGGTAGTTATGGAAGTGGTTTTACTAGAAAATATTAAAAATCTTGGAAAAATTGGCGATATAGTTATCGTTAAAAGAGGTCATGGACGTAATTTTTTAATTAAGTATGGAAAAGCACTTAAGGCATCTAAGGATAATATAAATTTAGTAAATAAAAAAAAAGAAGATCTTAATGCAAAAAATGTAGCTTTAAAAAAAGAAGCTAAAAAAATTTTTGATATTATTAATAACAAAAAATTTAAATTCTCTAAAAGAACAAAAGATAATGATGAACTATATGGATCAATAAAACCAAAAGAATTATCAAAAGTTATTGAAGATATGGAAAAAATTGAAATACGACCTTCACAAATTGACCTAGGTAAGGAAATTAATAAAGTTGGTTTTTATCAAGCTAAAATTAATCTACATGCTGAAATTTTAGCAAATATTCATATTGAAGTTGTAAAAGAAAAAGACGAAAATTAAATCCTACTATTTTTTCCACAGAAAAAATATTTCATGTATAACTTTCATGTTTTTTTTAATATTTTATTAGTATTAAATGTTAAAAAATAAAAATGACTAAACAAAATTTGAAAGTAGTTGAAAATTCCCAAAAACAGATGCCTTGTAATATTGAAGCTGAGCAAGCTGTTATTGGTTCAATCTTGGTCTCAAATGAAATATATGATGAAATTTCTCCACTCATTGATTCACAAAAGTTTTTTGATCCAATACATTCTAAAATATTTGAAATAATTGAAAACTTAATTTCTAAAGGTCTTTTAGCTAATCCTATTACTTTAAAAAATCATTTTGAAAATAATGAAGGTTTAAAAGAGTTGGGTGGTCAAGAATATTTAATAAAAATTACTAAATTTTCAACGTCAATAAAACAAGCTCTTGATTATGCAAATATTATTCTAGAAATGCATGTTCGAAGAGAATTAATTAAGATTTCGGAATCGGTTTTAGATCAAGCTTCAAGCTCGTCTGACGTTGCTTCTTCTGGTGAAGAAATGATTCAAAACGCTGAAAAATCTTTATTTGATTTAGCCGAACGGGGTCACTTTAACCAATCTATTATGAAGTTTGATAGAGCTCTTAAGCAAACAATTGAAATGGCTAAAAGTGCTTATCAAAATGAAGAGGGAATAGTTGGTGTGCCAACTGGATTAACTGATTTAGATAACAGATTAGGTGGTATGCATAAACAAGATTTAGTTATTATTGCTGGCAGACCTTCAATGGGTAAAACAGCTTTGGCTACTAACATTGCTTTTCATGCTGCAAAAAATATAGAAAAAAAAGGTTCAAAGTCTACTGTTGCTTTTTTTTCACTTGAAATGTCTTCAGAGCAGCTTTCTACAAGAATACTTTCTGAACAATCTAGAATAAGATCTAATGATATTAGAAGAGGTAAAGTATCAGAAAAAGAATTTGAAAAATTTATAGAAACATCAAAAAATATTTCTGAGTTACCTTTGTATATAGATGAAACTCCTGCTATTACCATAGCTGCAATCAGCAATAGATCGAGAAGGATTAAAAGATTGTTTGGATTAGAATTAATAGTTGTAGATTATATTCAATTAATGAGATCTGGTAGAAAAATGGAATTTAATAGAGTTCAGGAAATTTCTGAAATTACCCAAGGGTTAAAAGCGCTAGCCAAAGAACTAGATGTTCCTGTTCTTGCACTCTCTCAACTTTCTAGACAAGTAGAACAAAGGGACGATAAGAAGCCACAATTATCTGATCTGAGAGAATCTGGATCAATAGAGCAGGATGCAGATGTTGTAATGTTTGTTTTTAGAGAAGCTTATTACCTTGAAAGAAAAGAACCTACGCTTGGATCAATTGAACATGCCGAATGGAGACAAAAAATGGATGAAATATCTAGTTTAGCAGAAATTATGATCAGCAAACAAAGACATGGTCCAACGGGGAATGTTAAAGTTGAATTTGAAGCAATGTATACTAAATTCAAAAATCTAGAAAATAATTAGATTTAAACATTTCAATGTTTGAAAAAATATATAAAAATTCAATAATTGAAAAACCAAAGCTTACTTTATTAATTCTCACTATTTTCCTACTAAGTTTTGGCTATTTTACCAAAGATTTTCAGTTAGATGCATCATCAGATACTTTACTTTTGGAAAATGATCCTGATTTAAATTATCTGCGAGAAGTAAATGCTAAATATAGCTCAAAAGACTTTCTTGTTTTAACTTATACTCCAAATGACACCTTATTGTCTCCAAAAACAATTAAAAATCTTACAAATTTAAAAAATGAGTTAGCAAATTTAGGCTGGGTAAATAATGTAATAACTATTTTGGACGTCCCTTTGCTTAAAAATAATGACGATCCTCTAGCAGAAAGAATTAAAAATTTTAAAACTTTATCTAGTGAAGATGTTGACAAAGAAAGAGGTTTTGAAGAAATTATTAATAGCCCAATTTATAAGGAGTTTGTAATTAGTAAAGATGGTAAAACCAGCGGAATACTTGTTTATATAAAAACAGATGAAAAATTATCTGAGCTTGTAAATATTAAGAATAACTACTTAAACCAAAAAGATAAAGAACAACTAACTGCTGAAAATAAAAAAAATTATAAAAAATTTTTAAAAGAATATGATAATTATAAAAAGCTTTACAATAAAAAAAGACATAAAAATATAAATGAAATTAGATTAGTAATAGAAAAATATAAAAGTACAGCTAAAATTCACTTAGGGGGAATACCTATGATAGCTGATGACATGATGACCTTTATTAAAAATGACATCATTGTATTTGGTGCTGGTGTATTTCTTTTTATTATCTGTACACTTTGGTTTGTTTTTAGAAATTTTTTGTGGGTATTTATTCCACTTTTAAGTTGTTTTTTTTCAGTTCTTATTATGGTTGGTCTACTTGGTTTAGTGGGATGGAAAGTAACAGTTATATCCTCAAACTTTATAGCTCTAATGCTTATTCTAACTATGGCAATGAATATTCATATGAGTGTTCGATATCTACAGTATAAAAAAGATAATCCAAACACTTCAAATAGTGAGGCAATACTTTGGACTTCTAAAAAAATGTTTTGGCCAATACTTTATACAGTCCTTACAACAATTTGTGCTTTTCTATCGCTTATATTTAGTAATATAAAACCTATTATAGATTTTGGCTGGATGATGACTGTAGGTTTATTAGTTTCTTTTTTTATAACATTTACTTTACTACCTGTAATTTTAAATATTTTAAGTAAGGATGACGCTAATTATAAAGATGATAAAAAATCAAAAATTACATCTTTCCTAAGTAAAATTGCACAAAAAAATACTAAAACAATATTTGTATCATCTTTTGCTGTTATTATTGTAAGTATTATTGGTATATCAAAACTCGAGGTAGAAAATAGTTTTATTAATTACTTTGACCAAAAAACTGAAATTTATAAAGGCATGAAATTAATTGATGATGAGCTTGGAGGAACAACCCCACTTGATGTAATAGTTAAATTTCCAGAAAAAGAAAAAATTGAAGAAATAGATGATGATTTTGATACCTGGGATGATGAAGATAAAGATGATGAAAAATATTGGTTTACAAGAAATAAAATAGATAAAATAATTAAAGTACATGATTACCTGGATAATCTCAAACCTGTTGGAAAAGTTATATCTTTTGCATCTATAGTTAGGGTTGCTGAAGATTTAAATGAAGGAAAAACATTACAAGGATTAGAAATGGGTGTTTTATATACAAAAATTCCCAATTCTATTAAAAAAGAAATAATTAACCCATATATATCAATAAAAAATAATGAGGCTAGAATTAGTCTAAGAATTATAGATTCAAAAGAAGATCTTAGAAGAAATGAATTAATAAAAAAAATTGAATATGATTTGGAAAATAAATTAGGTTTAAAAACAGAAGAATTTAAACTTGCTGGAGTGCTTATCCTTTTTAACAATTTATTACAAAGCTTATTTAAATCTCAAATATTAACACTTGGTGTTGTGATGGCAGGTATTACTTTAATGTTCCTTATTTTATTTAGAAATATAACTTTATCTTTAATTGGAGTGGTGCCAAATTTTATGGCAGCTTTTTTAATTCTTGGCATCATTGGTTTGTTAGAAATTCCCTTAGATATGATGACAATAACTATTGCTGCAATAACTATAGGTATTGCTGTAGATAATAGCATCCACTATATTTATAGATACAAAGAAGAATTCAAAAAAATTAGGGATTACAACGAAACTCTTAAAAAATGTCACGATACAGTTGGGGTAGCTATTTTGAATACATCTATAACTATTGTTTTTGGTTTTTCTATACTTGTTCTCTCTAATTTCATACCAACTATTTATTTTGGGGTTTTTACTGGTATAGCAATGCTTTTAGCAATGATTTCAGTTTTAACACTCTTGCCAAAACTAATTTTGATAGTAAAACCTTTTGGTAATGTCTGATATTATAGAATTTGTTCAAAATAGTATTACAGCATTCGATCTTATTGTTTTTTTAATTATTCTTTATTCGATGGCTCAATGTGCGGCTAAAGGATTTATGAGAAGTCTATTGTCTTTTTCAAAATGGCTGCTTGCATTATTAATAACAATCATTTTAGTTCCAAAATTAAATCCTTGGGTACAAGATTATATTGAATCAAAATTTATTGCTGACATTGGTCTAGGTATTTTCGTGTACGTAATTTCACTTTTTGTAATAATTAATATTGGTAAAGCTATTAGTGGAGTGGTTACTTGGTCTGGCCTTGGTTCGGTTGATAAAACTTTTGGTTTAGTTTTTGGAATATTTAAAGGATATGTAATTTGCGTATGTATTTTTTCTTTATTTAATTGGTTTTATCCACATCAAAAATGGCCTTTAGAGACAGATGATACTTATTCTTTTAAAATAATATATAAGGGAAGTGAGTTTTTAATTGATGAATTTCCTAAAAGTAAAGACTACTACGAAGAAACAGAGGAAAAAATAGAAAAAATTTAAATGGCACGATTAAAAGAAGAGTGTGGAGTTTTTGGTATTTTTAATAGCAAAGATGCTGCCGCTCTTACTGCATTAGGATTACATGCTTTACAACATAGGGGGCAGGAAGCTTGTGGTATTGTTACTTTTGATGGTTTGAATTATTATGCAGAAAGAAGACTGGGTTTAGTTGGTGATAATTTTACTAAGGGAAAAATATTAGAAAAATTACCTGGAAATTCTGCAATCGGACATAATCGTTATTCAACTTCTGGAAATAATTTAATCAAAAATGTGCAGCCTTTCTTTGCTGAACTTCATACTGGTGGGATTGGGATTGCACACAATGGAAATTTAAGTAATGCAAGACATATAAGGAGAGAATTAGTTAAAACTGGTTCAATTTTTCAAACAACATCTGATACTGAAACTATAGTTCAGTTAATAGCTAGATCAAAAAGATCAAATATTATTGATAAATTAATTGAATCTCTTTTTAAAATACAAGGTGGGTATGCATTGACAATTTTAGTTGAAAATAAATTAATAGGAGTTAGGGATCCATTTGGAATTCGTCCCCTAGTTATTGGTAAACTTAATAAATCCTATGTCTTAGCTTCAGAAACTTGTGCTCTTGATATAATTGGAGCAAAATTTGTTAGAAGTGTTGAAAATGGAGAAATAGTTGTAATAACTAATAATGGAATTGAAAGTATAAAGCCGTTTCCTAAAATGAAAGAAAGACCATGTATTTTTGAATATATTTATTTTTCTAGGCCTGACAGTATTATTAAAAATATTAGTGTATACGAACACAGAAAAATGTTAGGAGCAGAGTTAGCAAAAGAAAGCACAATAGAAACTGATTTAATTATACCCGTACCGGACTCTGGGGTTCCAGCATCAATAGGTTATGCAGAAAAAATTAAAAAAAATGTTGAATTGGGTATTATTAGAAACCATTATGTTGGCAGAACTTTTATTGAACCAACACAACAAATAAGGAGTTTTGGTGTTAAATTAAAACATAATATCAATAAATCTCTTGTTAAGAATAAATCTTTAATTTTAATAGATGATTCTTTAGTTAGAGGAACAACTTCGGTAAAAATTGTTAAAATGCTTTACGAATCTGGAGCTAAAGAAGTTCATTTAAAAATAGCTTCACCTCCAATTAAATATCCAGATTATTATGGTGTGGACACGCCTGATCAAAATGAATTGCTTGCATCCAAACTAGATATTGAAGGAATGCGCAAATTTATTAGTGCAACAACATTGCAATTTTTATCAGTGGAAGGTCTTTATAAATCAATGGGATGTGAAAAAAGAAATTCATCTTACCCACAATTTACAGATCATTGTTTTACAGGTGAGTATCCAGTGGAACCTGTTGATGCAAAGGAGAAATATTTCTCAAATGATCAACCATCATTAATTTCAAAAAAAAATTAAATTTTTTAGTTAAATCCTAAAATTCTTGAGTTTTGAGTATAAATAAATAGTTTTCCATCAGTAATAATTGGTGCTGATGTTACCGGATCACCAATTTTTACAAAATTTTCAACTTTTCCAGAAATTGCAGAACTTATAATTAAATATCCATTTGTAGTGACAGAATAAATTTTTTCAGAACCCATTATAAAACCTGCAACTTTAGTATTTTGTTTTTTTAGTTTTAAAATTTTAAGAATATTAACTGAAGAGATAATTTGACCATTATTTTTATCTAAAATTACAAAAAAACCATTTTCTGTAACAATAAAAATATTATTTTTATCAACAATTGGTGTTCCAACAGAACTCACTTCTAACCTCCAATTAATATAACCGCTATTAAGATCACATGAAAAAAAAGAAGATTGAGCAGAGAAAAAAACACTTTTGTCAGTTATTACAATATCTGATGATTTAAAAAAATCTGTAATATCTGGTAGAGTAGAACCTAATGTATTTAAAGACCATTTAATATTTCCATTTTCAGAGTTTATTTTTAAAAGATCTCCTAAAGAAGTAATTACCACAACATCTCCCTGTTTTGACACAGCTAAGGATAAAAAATTTTGCGTCTTAATAAAAGAGGATACTGACGGGATTGTCCAAAGTACAGAACCATCTATTGTACTAAAGGAAATAATTTTATTATCTTGATTCATTAAAAAAATCTTATTATCAAATATTTTTATTTTAGATTTAAATGGAACTCCATGATTTTTAATCCATACTAACTTTCCTGTATCTATTGAAATAGCATAAATAAATCCAATATTGTCAGCGATATAAATATTATTTTCAAAAACAGAAAAAGTTAAATTTTTATAAATCCGTTTATATATTTTTGTATAAATATTCATTTTCCAATTTAGCTCACCAAATGAATTTATATTAAAAATTGTTCCTCTATTGTCTGATAAAAAAATATTACTTTCATAGACTAAAGGTGATGAGGTATTTTTTGATAAAGAAAATTTATTTTTTCCAACTTTTTTTTTTAAAAAACGATTACTTGTTTCTGGCAAATAAAGATTCGAAAGATGATTTTGTTGATTAAAACCAGGCATTTTCCAAGATAAATTTTGATTTGGTTTTAATAAATTAATTTTCTTACTTAAATTTTTTTCAAAAACATAATCAGATGATATGGAATAAATTTTTTCTCTGTTTCTTTCTTTGACTTGTTCTTTTTCTAACTTTCCAATTCTTTTTTCTTCATTTTCTCCAGTCCAAATTCCAGTTGCTGGTACGAAAGAGCAGTTATTTAATAAAAATAAAGTTAAGAAAAAAAATAAACTTTTTTTATTCATTTGCAATTATTGCAAGTTGTAAGCTAGCATGATTATAAAAATCTTTTTGTAAGTTTTTCATTGTTAAAATTTCTTTATAGAATTCCACAGCTTTGCTCTTTTCTCCTTTAGAAATAAAGTAATCACCCAATAGTAATAAAGCATGAGGCTTCCAGCTAGATTCGTCATTTAATAATGGTCTTACAGCCTCTATAATATTAGATTCGTCAATAAAGTCTGAATTTAATAAAACTTTTTTATAAATTATTAAATTTTTTATTTCTTTTTTAAAATTATTATTTTTTAATAAATGATCAAACAAATCTGATAGTTCTTGACGGTCGGTAATTAAATTTTGATTCATTATGAGAAAAAGGCTTAGACTAGAATAAGTTGGTTCATTTTCAAAAATTATCTTTTTTAAAAGATTTTTTGCTTTATCGTTATCACCTCTCTCTAAAAAAATTTTAGCTTGAAGAAAGTGCTCTGATAATAAAATTTTTTTGTTTTCTTGCTTATTTAAATAAAAACTAAGTGATAAAAAAAGTACTACAATTATAGAAACAAAAGAAAAAATAATTATTTTGTTTGCTTGATAAAATTTTTTAAATTTAGATCTTTTTGTTACATCGTACTGAACTTGGTATAAATTTTCTGTCATTAAATTATTTATATATATTTTTATTAGCTGGAAACCTTTTTAATTTAACATCTTTAGCATAATTCTTGATAGATTTTTCTATAATTTTTTTTAAATTAGAATATTGTTTCACAAATTTTGGGTAATGTTCGCTTAAACCAAGCATATCATCAATGACCAAAATTTGACCATCACAATTCCTTGATGCACCAATACCAATTGTTGGAATAGGAATTTTTTTGGTAATTATTTTTGCTAAATTTTCAACTACACATTCAATTATAATTGCAAATGCTCCTGAATTAGAAACAGCCTTAGCATCTTCTAAAATTTTTTTTCTTTGAGAAGAAATTTTTCCTTTTACCTTAAAATTAACTGAGGTTTGCGGCAATAAACCAATATGACCAACTACAGGAATTTTTTTTGAAATGAGGTATTTAATTATACTAGCAATTTTTTTACCTCCTTCTAGTTTTATTGCATCGCATTTTGTCAAATTAATTATCCTTTTAGCATTTTTATATGCAACAAATTTGTTCGTATATGTTTTATAAGGCATATCAAAAACTACCAAACTTCTCTTAGAAAATTTTTTTACAGTTTTTGCATGTAGGATCATGGTTTCAATTTTAATATCTCTGGTAGATTTCATGCCGTATAAAACCATACCAACAGAGTCACCAACTAAAAGAATATCACAGTATTTATCAGCAATTTGTGCTATTGCTTTTGAATATGCTGTTAAACAAACAATCGGTTTTTTATTTTTTCTATTTAAAATTTTTTTAATCGTTACTTTTTGCATTTTCTGGAATCAGTTTTTTAAACTTTTCGCGCATTTCATTTTCTTTTGAGCAGAAAGATTCGCAAACTAAAACAAACTTATCGATTAATTTCATTGCTTGGTTATAGTCTGATTGTTTAATTTTTAAGAGTGTAAGCATATATATAGCTTCATCATTTTTTGGGTTTAACAACAAAACGTTATTTAAATTAATTTCCTGTTGCTCTGCATCACTATTATTATAATAAATTTTAGCAAGATATAAATAAGATTTTTCACTTTTTGGATTAAATACAAGATCCTTTTCAAATAAAATTTTTGATTTTTTAAATTCTTCCTTTTGAAATAATTTTATACCTTCATTTAAATAATTTTGCTGTTTAGCTTCGACGTTTATAAATAAAAATAAATAAATAATAATTATTTTTAATAGTAAATAAAAATTTTTCATAATTTAAATATCAAGGTTTTCTTCATTATGTATCATATTTTTAAAATACCTTTGCAATAAATATAAATTTCTTTAGATTCTTTTTTGCTTGATAACGGTTTATAAATCACTACTTTTTTAAAGCACATTTTGGCTTTTTTGTTAATTTCCTTAAAGGTAGATCCCATGAATATTTTAGATAAAAAAATACCATCCTTATTTAAAATTTTTTTAGCTAAATTAAATGCATTTAAGCAAAGTTCTCCAGTTCTATAAGAATCAAGAGTTTTATTTCCAGTCGTATTTGCTGCTGCATCTGACAAAACTACATCTACCTTATTGTTAAAATAAAATATTATTTTATTGTAGATTGTCTTTTCTCCAAAATCTCCTTTAATAAAATCAACATTATCAACTTTTTCCATTTTTTTAATATCTACTGCTAAAATTTTTCCATTAATAACTTCTTTGTTTGCCACCTGAGACCATCCCCCAGGATATGATCCCAAATCCAATATCGATAAATTTTTTTTAAAGAATTTAAACTTTTTATTCATTTCTATTAATTTAAAGGCTGATCTAGATCTAAAACCTTCAATTTTAGATTTCTTAAAAAATTGATCTTTTTTATGTTTCGCTACCCAGTTATTTGATTTTTTTTTCAAGTACTTAATATATTTTACTTCATTTTACAAAATATCTTCATCTTCATCTTCTTCCGATGTAGAATTATTAAAGTTTTTTTTGTTATTTTGTCTGTAATGAAAAAAACTTATTGGAATTAAAAGAAGATAAACTAGCCCCGTCAAAAATAAGGTTTCAAACGTATAAAAAATTAAAAGACTTACATATATTCCGAGTCCTAGAAGTAAAAAAATAGCTAAATTTCTAGGAATTAAAATTCTTTTTAAAGAATAAGTAGGTACCTTACTTACCATTAATATCGATGTTATTAAAATAGTAGTTACAGTTAATGCTGTGAAATTCTCAAATTGAATTAAACCACTTAAATTCAAAATAAGTGGTAACAAAACTAATCCAGCTGCAGCAGGTGATGGAACCCCTTCAAAAAAATTAATCTTCCATGGTTCTTTTTCTTCAATTACAGTTAAGTTAAATCTTGCTAAACGAAGAGCGCAACAGACAACATAAATCAAGACCAACATCCATCCAAATTTTCCTATTTCATTTAAAGCCCAAAAATACATTATAAACCCTGGTGCCACACCAAAGCTAATTACATCAGTTAGGGAGTCTAGTTCTTTTCCTACTTTTGATGTTCCTTTAATTAAACGCGCAACTCTTCCATCTAAAGTGTCAAGAATTGCAGCAAACCCAATTGCAATTATTGCCATAGTGTAATTAGCATCTAACGCAAATTTTATAGAGCTTAGTCCCAAACAAACACCAAAAATCGTTAAAGCATTTGGTAAAAGAGATTTTGGGTTTTTTTTTGAAATTAATTTAAATTCTTTTTTATTTTCAAGCATATTTTATTTTTTTTTCGCTATTATTGTTTCGCCACCAATAGTTTTTTGTCTTTTTTGAACCATTAACTGATAATTTTCGAAATATAAATCGACTCTGCTTCCAAATCTTATAATACCAAATCTATCTCCTTGTTTATTTTCATCATTTTCTTTTGCATCGCAAACTATTCTTCTAGCTATCAAACCTGCTATTTGTACTAGAACAATTTTATCACCATCATTGTTATTCATTAAAATATAATTTCTTTCATTTTCTTCACTAGCTTTATCTAATGATGCGTTTATATATTTTCCTGATTTATAAAATATTTTACTAATTTTTCCTGAACAGGGAATTCTATTAACATGACAATTAAAAACATTCATAAAAATACTTACTCTTGTAAATTTTTTATTTTCTAAACCTAATTCAGCTGGTCCATTTATTTCTGAAATTTGTGATACTGTTCCATCTGCTGGACTTATCAAATAATTTTCATCATTTATTGGAAATTTTTCTGGATCTCTAAAAAAATAGTATACCCATATGGTTAAAACAAAACTTATTAATCCTAAAAAATTGGAAATTAACAATAAAATAAAAGTGATAGCAGCTGAAATAGCTAAAAATCTATAGCCTTCTTTGTGCAACTTTGGAAATAAAATATCTAACATATCAATATATTTTGTAATTTTACGTTAATATGTATATTAAGTAACTAAATTCAATTGATAAAATTAAAAGTTAATGTCAAAAATTAAAGTAAAAAACCCAGTAGTTGAGCTCGATGGAGATGAAATGACTCGAATAATGTGGGATTTTATCAAAAAAAAACTGATTCTCCCCTATTTGGACATTGATATTAAATATTATGACCTTGGTATAAAAAATAGAGATAAAACTTCGGATCGGATAACAATTGATTGTGCTAATGCTATTAAAAAATTTGGAGTAGGTATTAAATGCGCAACAATTACTCCTGATGAAAACCGAGTAAAAGAATTTAAACTAAAAAAAATGTGGAGATCACCAAATGGAACGATTAGAAATATACTTGGAGGAACTGTTTTTCGTGAGCCAATAATTTGTAAAAATGTTCCAAAATTAGTTCCAAGTTGGACTAATCCAATCGTAATTGGAAGGCATGCTTTTGGTGACCAATATAGAGCAACAGATTTCATAGTTCCCGGTAAAGGTAAGCTAGAAATGAAATGGACATCAGAAGATGGAAAGGAAAAAAAAGAATTTGAAGTTTTTAATTTTAATGGTCCAGGTATCGCTTTATCAATGTATAACCTGGATCAATCTATAAAAGATTTTGCTAGGGCTTGTATGAATTATGGATTAAGCAGAAAATGGCCTGTTTATCTTTCTACTAAAAATACAATTTTAAAAAATTATGATGGAAGATTTAAAGATTTATTTCAAGAAATTTTTGAAAAAGAGTTTATAGAAAAGTTTAAAGAAAGAAAAATAACTTATGAACATAGACTTATAGATG
Source organism: Candidatus Pelagibacterales bacterium (assembly GCA_004213215.1). Lineage (GTDB taxonomy): Bacteria > Pseudomonadota > Alphaproteobacteria > Pelagibacterales > Pelagibacteraceae > AG-414-E02. The sequence goes on from SHAO01000020.1 coordinate 16,496, forward strand.
ACATGGTTGCTTGTGCAATGAAATGGAATGGTAATTATATTTGGGCATGTAAGAATTATGATGGAGATGTACAATCAGATACAATAGCACAAGGGTTTGGATCATTAGGTCTTATGACAAGTGTTTTGTTATCACCAGATGGTAAAATTATAGAATCAGAAGCGGCTCATGGCACTGTAACAAGACATTTTAGATTACATCAAGAAGGCAAGGAAACCTCAACAAATCCAATAGCTTCTATTTTTGCTTGGGCAAGAGGACTTTACCATAGAGGAAAATTAGATGCTAACGAGGATTTAAAAAAATTTGTAAAAACTCTAGAAAAAGTTTGTATAAAGATAGTAGAAAATGGTTCTATGACAAAAGATCTAGCTATATTGATAGGAAAAAACCAAAAATATTTAACAACAAATGAATTTCTGGAAGTGATAAGTTATAATTTAGAAAAAAGTCTTAATTAATTTCTTTACTTAAATTTTTAAAAGCTTCTTCAATTTTATCTTTATTTGAACCCCCGGCTTGTGCAAAATCTTTTCTACCCCCTCCACCTTTTCCACCAAGAACCTCGGAAGCAATTTTTACAAGAGCTACTGCATCATATATTTTTGTCAATTCATTTGTTATTCCAACTGCTACGCCAACTTTTCCTTCAAAGATTGAAAAACCTACCACAATACCTTTTTTAATATCCTTTTTGCTTTGATCTACTATATTTCTTAATTCTTTAGGAGGAAAATCAAAAAGAACTTGTTGTCTTAAAGTAAAAGTTTTTATCTTTTTATCTTTAATAACATTTTTGTTTTTATCCTTAATTATATTTTGAATCTTAATTTTATCTAATTGTTTATTTAAAATTTTTATATTTTCAGATAATTCAATATCTTTATTATAATTAGGTTTAACTTTATATGTTGATATTTTATTTATAACTACATCAATCTGATCTTTTAAATTTTTTTCTTTAATGTCTTTGTCTTTATGCAAA
>SHAO01000021.1 GCA_004213215.1 Candidatus Pelagibacterales bacterium
AAAGTAATTGGGCCAGGACAAAAAGCTTTATACAGCTTATTAAAATCGGAATTTATTATTACATCTTTTTTTAAATCCTTTAAATTTTTAAAATGAATTATAAGAGGATTAAAAGAAGGTCTTTTTTTTAATTTAAAGATTTTTTTAACAGATTTATTAGAGTAAGCGTTTCCTCCTAATCCATATACAGTTTCGGTTGGTATTCCGATAACATTATTATTTTCTAAGTTTTTTTTTGCTTTTTTTAAATTGACAATGTTATGCTTATATATATTTAAATAGATATTATTCATAAATTAACTAATATATGGATATAGTATGAAATCAAAAAATATTCCACCTGATATAAGAGCAAAATCAATAAAAGAAGCACAAAATGAAATTAAATATATCATTGAGAATCTAGAAAGCACTGATACAAATTTAGAAGATTCAATAGAACAGTATAATAAAATGATACAATTAAACTATCATATTCAAGATTTATTTCGCAAAAAAAGCAATGAAATTAAACAGACTAATTTACATAAAATAAAGAAAAAATTATAAAAAATTTTAAGTATAATATGTCAATTTTTCCAAATAAATTAAATACCATTGCAAAAATCACAAATTCTTACTTAAGGAGTTTTTTTTCAAGACAAAAAAATAAATCTTATTTATTAAAACCAATGAAATACGGTATTTTTTCTGGTGGCAAAAGATTTAGATCAGCAATTGTTGTTAATACAGGTAAAATTTACGGTGTAGATTTTAAAAAATTAATTATTATTGGCTCTGCAATTGAATGTATTCATTCATATTCTTTAATACATGATGACTTACCTGCAATGGATAACGATGAATTGAGAAGAGGTAAACTGTCGGTTCACAAAAAGTTTAATGAGTTTACTGCAATATTGGCAGGCAATTCATTACTCACTTTAGCATTTGAAATTTTAGCTGGAAAAGATTTACAGTTATCTCAAAATTCTAAAAATGAACTAATAAAAACTTTATCATCTTGTGCAGGTCATGCAGGTCTTGCTGGTGGACAATATTATGATTTGACTTTTGAAAATAAAAATATTTTAAAAAAAAATATTATAAATATGCAAAAGAAAAAAACAGGAGAACTATTTGGCTTTTGTTGTGAAAGCATTGCTATAATTAAAGGTACAAGCTTTGCTAAAAGAAAAAAATTAAAAGAAATTGGTATAAATATTGGTTTATTATTTCAAATTGTAGATGATTTAATTGATTTTAAAGGAGATAGCATAATAGTTGGAAAGCCAACTAGAAGTGATGAAAAAAAGGGTAAAGCTACTTTAGTTAATTTATTAGGATATGAAGAAACTATAAATTATGCAGAAAATTTAAAAAAAAAAATAGACCACCAAATAAAAAAGTATGGTAGTAAAGCTAACGATTTATTAGATTCTGTAGAATTTATATTAAAGAGAGATTTTTAAATGCCAAAAAATAGTTTATTAGATAAAATTAATTATCCTTCAGATTTAAGAAAATTAAAAAAAGAAGATCTAAAACAATTAGCAAAGGAACTAAGAAGTGAGTTGATCGATGTTGTATCAACAACTGGTGGACACTTGGGGGCTGGTTTAGGAGTTGTAGAATTAACTATAGCGTTGCATTATGTATTTGACACGCCAAAAGATAAATTAGTTTGGGACGTTGGGCATCAAGCCTATCCTCATAAAATAATTACTGGTCGTAAAGATAGAATTAGAACTTTAAGAAAAGGCGGTGGTTTATCAGGTTTTACAAAAAGATCTGAAAGTGAGTATGATGCTTTTGGAGCAGCTCATAGTTCAACCTCTATTTCTTCTACTTTAGGAATAGCGGTTGCAAAAAACCTATCAAATAATTCCAACCATTCGATTGCTGTAATAGGTGATGGAGCTATGAGTGCTGGCATGGCATACGAAGCAATGAATAATGCTGGTGCAATGAAATCAAAGTTGATTGTAATACTTAATGATAACGATATGTCTATTGCTCCACCTGTTGGAGCTATGAGTTCATATTTAGCAAGATTATTATCAGGAAAAACATATTTTGGTTTTAGAGAAACAGTTAAATCTATAACTTCAGTATTTTCAAAAAAATTCAAGGATAAAGCAGGTAAAGCTGAAGAATTTATAAGAGATATAGTTTCAGGAGGAACTCTTTTTAATGAACTAGGTTTTTATTATGTAGGACCAATAGATGGACATAATTTAGATAATTTAATTCCAGTTTTAAATAATGTAAAAAATTCAAAATATGATGGTCCAATTTTAATCCATACTATTACAAAAAAAGGCAAAGGATATAAACCAGCTGAAGATTCTAGAGATAAATACCACGGTGTAAGTAAATTTAATGTTGCAACTGGTGAGCAATCTAAATCAAAAACAAATATACCTAATTATACTAAAGTGTTTGCAAACACTTTAGTTAAGCATGCTGAAAATGATACTAAAATTATAGGAATTACAGGTGCTATGCCATCAGGGACAGGTATGGATATATTTGGAAAAAAATTTCCAGATAGAATGTTTGATGTTGGGATAGCTGAACAACACGCTGTAACGTTTGCTGCTGGCTTAGCAACCGAAGGCTATAAACCTTTTGCAGCAATTTATTCAACATTTCTTCAAAGAGCTTATGACCAGGTTGTCCATGATGTGGCTATTCAAAACCTTCCCGTTCGATTTGCTATAGATAGAGCGGGACTAGTAGGAGCAGATGGAGCAACACACGCTGGTTCCTTTGATATTACCTATTTATCAATGTTACCAAATTTTGTAGTGATGGCTGCAAGCGATGAAGCAGAACTAGTTAAAATGATTAATACGGCAGTAAGTATTAATGATAGACCTTCTGCCTTTAGATATCCGAGAGGAAATGGCCTTGGAGTAGAACTTCCAGGAATTAATGAAATTTTAAAAATAGGTGAGGGTAAGATTGTTAAAGAAGGTAAAAAAGTTGCAGTATTAAGTTTTGGTGGAAGATTGAAAGAAAGCCTTAAAGCTGCCAAATCTTTAGATGCTAAAGGAATCTCAACTACAGTTGTTGACGCAAGATTTGCTAAACCGTTAGATCAAAAATTAATTATGGATCTTTGTTTTAACCATGAAGTTTTAATTACCATTGAAGAAGGAGCGATCGGAGGTTTTGGTTCTCATGTTTTTCAAATGCTTTCGGAAAAAGGTATTTTAGATAAAGGTTTAAAAATAAGATCTATGATTTTACCTGACCAATTTATTGACCAAGATACTCCAGAAAATATGTATAAAATCGCAGGTCTTGATGCTCTAGCGATTGAGCAGAAAATTTTAAATACGTTAAAATCTAATATAGTGATACCTAAAATTAAAAAAATTTAATTAGCTTGCACTAACCGCATTGTGCACGATTTAATAGGTAATGATCTAATAATACACAAGACATCATAGCTTCACCAATAGGTACTGCTCTAATTCCTACACATGGATCGTGCCTACCTGTTACTGAAATTTTTGTATTTTTTCCCTTTTTATTAATAGTATCCCTGCTAGTTAAAATTGAAGAAGTAGGTTTTACTGCAAAAGATACAATAATTTCTTGACCAGAAGATATTCCGCCTAGTATTCCTCCAGCATGGTTAGATTTAAATTTAATTTTACCTTTTATATCTCTAATTTCATCAGAATTTTCTTCACCACTTAAAAAAGCTGAATTTATGCCTGAACCAATATTTACACTTTTCACAGCATTAATACTCATTAATGCATTCGCTAGATCTGAATCTAATTTTGAGTAAATAGGTGCACCTAGGCCAGCGGGTATTCCGGAAGCTCTTAATTCAATTAATGCCCCACAAGAAGAACCTGCTTTTCTAATAGCAAGAAGGTATTTTTCCCAAAGTTTAACAGATTTTTTATCAGGACAAAAAAATGGATTTTTTCTTATTTCTTTTTCGTTCCAATTATTTTTATTACAACCCAGAAGTCCTAACTGAATAACACCTCCTAAAACTTTAAATTTTTTACCTATTAATTTACTCAATACAATTCTTGCAATTGCACCAGCCGCAACCCGAGATGCTGTTTCTCTTGCTGACTGTCTTCCTCCACCACGATAATCTCTTATTCCATATTTTAAAAAATAAGTATAATCAGCATGACCAGGTCTAAATTTATTTTTAATATTTTCGTAGTCTTTAGATTTTGCATCTTCATTATAAATAATCATAGAAATAGGGGTTCCAGTAGTTTTCCCTTGAAAGACACCAGATAGGATTTTTATCTTATCAGTTTCTTTTCTCTGTGAGGTAAATTTTGATTTTCCAGGGCGTCTCCTATCCATGTCTATCTGTATATTTTTTTCAGATAACGGTATATTAGGAGGGCAGCCATCGACCACACAGCCAATTGCTGGACCATGAGATTCACCCCATGTAGTAAAACGAAATATCTTTCCAAATGTATTAAATGACATTAGATTGTATTATATAGAATATTTTGACTATTTTATGAATCAAAAAAATGTTTTAGGCCTGAACTCTTGCTTTTTGGATTTAAATGATCCTATAGAACTATTTAAAATATGGATGTCTGAGGCTGAAAAAAAGGAAATTAATGACCCAAACGCTTTATCTTTGGCTACATCAAACAAAGACAATGAACCCAGCGTTAGAATGGTTCTTTTAAAAGGTTTAGATCAAAAAGGATTCGTTTTTTATACAAATTTGAATAGCCCCAAAAGTCTTGATTTAAAAAAAAACTCAAAAGCAGCTATGTGTTTTCATTGGAAAAGTCTTCAAAGACAAGTAAGAATTTCTGGAAGTGTTACACAAGTAACTGATGAAACGGCAGACCTTTACTACAATAGTAGACCTTACGAAAGTAGAATAGGCGCATGGGCATCTGATCAGTCAAAAGTTATGATTAAAAGGAAAGAATTTTTAGAAAAAATTGAAAAATATAAAGCAAAATATAAAGATGAAAAAAATTTACCTAGACCAAAGTATTGGTCGGGATGGTGTTTGAAACCATCTTCTATTGAATTTTGGTTAGGTGATAAATTTAGAATTCACGAAAGATTAAAATATAGTAAAGTTGTGGATAATTGGAAAAAAGAAATTTTATATCCTTAAAAAGATCTTGTAAGACAAAATCCAGTTAAGTTTTGCAAAACTTTTTTTTCTTCACTATTTTGAAAAATCCCAAGAGTATCATAAGAAACATTAACAAAATATTCTGCTCTTCTAAAAGTAGCTTGAACAGCTTTATATTTATTTATCAAGGCTAAAGTTTCACTAAAATCATCTTCATTTCTTTTTTTCTTTTTAAAGATCTCTCTAAGGAAATTTTTTTCTTCATTATTAGCTCTTTGAAAGATTATAATTAAAGGCAATGTGGTTTTGCCTTCATAAAAATCTTTTCCAATTTCTTTTCCAAAAATTGTTTTTGTAGAAAAATAATCTAATGCATCATCAGCTATTTGAAATGCCAAACCTATATTTTTTCCGTAGGATTCTAAGGCATCTTTTTCTTTTTTACTTTTATTTGCTAAACATGCGCCAACTCTAGTTGCAGCACCAAATAATGCTGCTGTTTTCATATTTATTATATTAAAATAAGTTTCTTCTAATAGATCTATCTCACCTTTATGTTCTAGCTGTAAAACTTCGCCCTGAGCTATTCTTGAAGAAGTTGATGATAGTAATTTTAATATTTCTTGAGATCCATCTTCTACCATCATTTCGAAACAGCGACTTAATAAATAGTCTCCAACTAAAATAGAAGATTGGTTTCCCCAAACTGAATTTGCAGTTTTTACTCCTCTTCTAATTTCACTTTTATCAATTACATCATCATGTAATAAAGTTGCGCTATGAATTAACTCAACGCAAGCTGCTAAGTTAACATCCCTGCCCCCATCTTTGTATCCGCATAATTTTGCAGACGCTAAGGTCAATAAAGGTCTGATTCTTTTTCCACCTGAATTAAGGTGGTAGTTTGTCATTTTGTGAATAAGGTTTATTTCACTAGCCAGTTTATATTTTATCTGTTGGTTAACATCGTCTAATTTGCTTCCAACCATATTCTTTAATTCTAAATAAGTATCATTAACTTCTTTTTTTAAAGGTATTACCGTTCCCATATAATAATTATAGCTATTATTTTATATTAAAAAAAACTCTTTTAGATCACTAATGACGCACCTCTTAAATTACAACCTAAGGTAGCTATAAAACTTTACTTAGACTTTAAAAGAATCTAAAAACTATGATAATTAGAATATAAATCATCAAATGTTTTCAATATTTAAAATTTTTAAAAAGAAAAAAATAATACCTTTTATTAGATTGTCAGGAATCATTGGTTCAGTTGGAAGATTCAGACAGGGTATAAATTTTGCTGGTCAGCAAGAAATTATTGATAAAGCTTTTTCTATTAAGAAAGCTGTTGCAATCGCAATATCTGTAAATTCGCCTGGGGGATCACCAGTTCAATCGCATCTAATATATAGTTATATAAAAAAATTGGCAAAAAAAAATAATAAAAAAGTTTTAGTTTTTGCTGAAGATGTTGCGGCTTCAGGAGGCTACCTTATAGCTTGTGCGGGAAACGAAATTTATGCAAATTCAAGTTCAATCGTAGGCTCTATAGGTGTAATTTCCGCATCGTTTGGGTTTCAAGATGCTATTAAGAAAATTGGAATAGAGAGAAGAGTATATACCGCTGGTAAAAATAAAAGTACTCTTGATCCCTTCAAAGAAGAAAAAGAAGAAGATATTGAAAGATTAAAAAAAATACAATTAGAATTACACTCAGATTTTATTAATGTTGTTAAATCTAGCAGAGGTTCAAAACTTATAGATACAGAAAAAAATAATATTTTTACTGGTGAGTTTTGGTCAGGATCCACATCTTTAAAATTAGGATTAATTGATGGAATTGGTAATGCTGAGCAAATTTTGAGAGAAAAATATGGAGAAGACGTTATAATTCAAAAACTTGAAAAACCAAAAAGTTTTTTAGCCAAAAAATTATCAACATCGATTGATAATCAAATAGATGGTATCGCAAATGTTTTAGAGGAAAGAGCTCAGTGGCAAAAATTTGGTTTATAAATGCCTAAAAAAGTAAATTCAAAAAAAGAAAAAGGAAAGCCTACCCCAGTAAATTTTCAAGATACAATATTAAATTTACAAAAGTTTTGGGGAAATTATGGATGTGTAATTTTACAACCATACGATATGGAAGTTGGAGCTGGAACATTTCATCCCGCAACGACATTACGCTCGTTAGGACCTAAACCTTGGAAAGCAGCATATGTCCAGCCATCAAGACGACCTACTGATGGAAGGTATGGAAAAAATCCAAACCGTTTACAACATTATTATCAATTTCAAGTTATAATTAAACCATCTCCAGATGAAGTAAAAAAAGTTTTTTTAAAAAGTTTATCAACAATAGGAATAAATCATAAAGAGCATGATATCAGATTTGTAGAGGATGATTGGGAAAGCCCAACTCTTGGAGCTGCAGGTCGTGGCTGGGAAGTGTGGTGTGATGGCATGGAAATTACTCAATTTACCTATTTCCAACAAATGACAGGCGTCGAATGTAAGCCAGTTTCAGTTGAACTCACATATGGATTAGAAAGAATATGTATGTTTACCCAGGGAAAAAATAATGTATTTGAACTTATTTGGAATAATGATGGAATAAAATATAAAGATATTTTTCATCAAGCTGAAAAAGAGTATTCAGCATATAACTTTGAATTTGCAAACACTGAAAGTCTATTAAAAAATTTTACTTTTGCAGAATCTGAATGTAAATCTTTATTAGAAAAAAAACTTCCTTTACCTGCATATGACCAATGTCTAAAAGCTAGCCATATTTTTAATCTGTTAGATGCAAGAGGAGTTATTGGAGTTGCTCAAAGAACAGAATACATTTCTAGAATAAGAGAGTTGGCTAAGGGTTCAGGACAAAGTTGGCTAGAAAGTCAAAAATAATTAATGGCCGAGCTGTTTATAGAACTATATAGTGAAGAAATTCCTGCAAAGTTACAAGTTGATGCCAGGCAAGTAATTAAAAAATTAATTAATGAAAAATTACAAAAAAAAGAGATTAATTTTAAATCTAGCGAATCTTTTTCAACACCTAAAAGACTAGCAATTATAATAAAAGGAATTCCAGAAAAAATAGAACAAAAGAAAAAAATTATAAAAGGACCAAAAACTGATGCCCCAAAAATAGCGTTGGATGGATTTATAAAGTCAAACAACCTAACTCAACAAAGTATTTATAAAAAAAAAATTGAAAAAGGTGAGTTTTATTTTGCTGAAACTAAATCAAAGACAATTAATATCTTAAAGGAACTTGAAACAATTATTCCTGAAGCCCTTCAAAGCTATTCATGGAAAAAATCTATGAAATGGGCAGATTATGATTTAAATTGGGGTAGGCCACTAAAATCAATTATTGCTTTACTTGATAATAAAGTAATTAGTTTCAATTTTTATCATCTCAAAAGCAGTAATCTAACTTTTATTGACGATTCAAATGAAGATAAAATCAAAAAAATAAATAGTTTTAAATCATACTTAAGTATTCTTAAATCTAAGAATATTATTTTAGATCAAAATAAAAGAAAAAATATAATTTTGAGTAAAATGAATAATATTTGCAACAATAGAAAATTAAAAAATAATTTTAGTGAAAAACTGGTCGAAGAGGTTGTTAATCTTGTTGAAAAACCCAACATTATTATTGGTAAATTTGATGAAATTTATTTAAAAGTGCCTCAAGAGGTTTTAATCGTAACAATGCAGCACCATCAAAAATATTTTCCTCTTTTTGATTCTGGTAATAAATTAACCAACTTATTTTTGTTAGTATCAAATTTAGAAGATAAGAAAAATTATATTAAAAGTGGAAATCAAAGAGTTATTGAAGCAAGATTATCCGATGCTAAATTTTTTTGGGATAAGAATAAAACACAAAGCTTAGTTAAACAGGTAGGAAAATTAAAAAATTTATCTTTTTTTAATCAATTAGGAACATTTTATGACAGGACCCAAAGATTAAGAAAACTTGCAGGTTTAATTTCTAATCAATTAAATTTAAGTAAAGAGAAAATTGAAATAGCGTCATCAATTTGTAAAGCAGATCTAGTGTCAGATTTGGTTAAAGAATTTCCTGAGCTGCAAGGTGTAATGGGAAAATATTTTGCACTTGAGCAAGGGTTTGATGAAGATGTTTCTGCTGCAATTAGAGAACATTATTTACCAGTAGGCTTCGATAGTGAAGTGCCTAAAAAAAAAATTAGCGCAGCTGTATCTCTAATAGATAAAATTGACATACTTGTGGGTTTTTTTGGAATTAATGAAAAACCAACCAGTTCAAAAGATCCTTTTGCGTTAAGAAGAGCTGCTATTGGGTTATTGAGAATAATAATCGAAAATAAATTGAATATTCAATTAAAGGATTTAATTAATTACTCAAGAGTTATTTATGAGGAACAAAATGTTAAATTTACAAACGACTCAGCAACTAAGGAATTATTAATTTTTTTAAGAGAAAGGTTTAAAAACCTTTTAAAAGATAAAAAAATCAGAAATGATATTATTGCAGCTACAGAAGGTTTACATGCTAGTTATGATTTTCTAGCGCTTTATAAAAAATGTTCAATAATTAATAAAAATATTTCAAAAGATGTATGCAAAAATATAATAGGAGCTTATAAAAGAGCTTCAAACATTATAGATCAAGAAATAAAAGGAAAAAAAGAAGATATGATCGGCCAACCCGAATCTTTTTTGTTTAAACAAGATGAAGAAAAACATTTATTTGATAAAATAAATGATATCCAAAAATATTTTACAAATTCAAAAAGAACAGAAAGTTATGAGGAAACATTAAAAGTATTAGCTGAAGCAAAATCTACTACAGATAATTTTTTTGATAATGTAATTGTAAACGATCAAAATTTAGATATAAAAAAAAATCGTTTAGAATTACTTCAAATGTTTTGTAAAACTTATAATAGTTTTATAGATTTTTCTAAAATGGAAGGTGTTTAATTGGAAAAGTTAATTTATAGATTTAATAATAAAGGTTCACAAAGTAGTTTAAATTCTAAAGATATTCTTGGCGGAAAGGGCGCTAATTTAGCCCAAATGGCAAAATTAGGTTTACCAGTACCTCCTGGTTTTACAATATCTACTAAAGTTTGTGAGTATTTTTATAAAAATAATAAAAAAATTCCAAAAAAAATAATTAGTCAAACTAAGAAAGAAGTAAGTATAATTGAAAAAATTACTAAGAAAAAATTAGGAGATTTATCAAATCCCTTATTAATTTCAGTTAGATCTGGTGCAAGATTTTCAATGCCTGGCATGATGGATACAATTTTAAATTTAGGTTTAAACGACAAAACTGTAATAGCGCTCAAGAAAAATACATCTAATGGAAGGTTTGCCAAAGATTGTTATAGACGATTTATTCAAATGTATGGATCTGTAGTTCTAGGAATAGAATCGTATCTTTTTGAAGAGCTCATTGAAAATTTTAAACTAACCAAAGGTGTTATTAAAGATACCGAATTAAACGAACATGATTGGGATGGATTAATAAAAAATTTCAAAGAAATAATTAAACAAAAAACTAAAAAAAACTTTCCGCAGAATGTAAATGAGCAATTATGGGGTGCGATTAGCGCTGTATTTTTATCCTGGAATAGCAAAAGAGCAAAAATTTATAGAAAAATAAATTACTTACCTGATCATTGGGGAACAGCTGTTAATGTTCAAGCAATGGTTTTTGGAAATATGGGAAATGATTGTGCTACAGGGGTTGCTTTTACAAGAAATCCATCTACAGGAAAAAAAGAAATCTTTGGAGAATATTTAATTAATGCACAAGGAGAAGATGTTGTTGCTGGAACAAGGACGCCTAAAAATTTACTTTCTATGAGTAGTTCAATGAATAAAATTTTTTTAAAATTAAAAAAAATTTTCAATCAATTAGAAAAAAAATATAAAGATATGCAAGACATTGAGTTCACAGTTGAAAATAATAAATTATGGATGCTACAAACTAGATCAGGAAAAAGAACTGCAAGAGCTGCAATTAAAATTGCAGTTGATATGGTTCAAGAGAAGTTAATTTCAAAAAAAGAAGCGATTTTAAGAATTGACGCAAATACGCTTGATACTTTATTGCATCCTACTTTGGATGAAAAAGCTGAAAAAAAAATAATTGCTTCAGGTCTTCCAGCATCGCCTGGAGCAGCAAGTGGAAAAGTTACTTTTTCTGCTGATGAAGCAGAAAGATTAAAAGATCAAATGCAGGACACCATATTAGTGAGGATAGAAACTTCCCCAGAGGATATTAATGGAATGCATGCTGCAAAAGGAATTCTTACTGCAAGAGGAGGGATGACTAGCCATGCAGCAGTTGTTGCTAGAGGGATGGGAAAACCCTGTGTTTCCGGATCTAGTGGAATTGAAATTGATTATGAAAAGAAAATATTTAAATCAGGCAATTATATAATTAAAGAAGCAGACATCATTACTATTGATGGCGGTAGTGGTAAAATTATGCTTGGTGAAGTTCCAACTGTTAAACCTGATATTTCAGGTGATTTTTCTAAAATAATGAAATGGGCTGATAAATATAGAAAGCTTAAAGTGAGGACCAATTCAGAAACACCTGCTGATACTAAAATTGCTAGAGATTTTGGTGCAGAAGGTATTGGTTTATGCAGAACAGAACATATGTTTTTTGATGAAAAAAGAATTATCTCTGTGAGACAAATGATTCTTTCAAAAACATTAGATGATAGAAAAAATGCTTTAGCTAAATTACTTCCGTATCAAAGAAAAGATTTTATCGAAATCTTTAAAATCATGAGTGGATTACCTGTTACTGTAAGACTTCTAGACCCACCTTTGCATGAGTTTTTACCAAAAACAGAAAAAGATATAGATGGTATTACTAAAGAACTAAATATGTCTAATCAAAGCATTAAATCAAGAATCAGTGAGCTTCATGAGCAAAATCCAATGTTAGGACATAGAGGATGTAGATTAGGTATTTCATTTCCTGAAATATACAAAATGCAATGTCAGGCTATCTTTGAAGCGTTAGCTGAATGTAAAAAGAAAAAAATAAAGCCAGTAATACCGGAAATAATGATACCTTTAGTATCTACTGCAGCAGAAATTAAAATACTTAGAAAACTTGTTGATGAAACAGCAGAAGAAATTCAAAAAATTCATTCAGTAAAAATTAAATATTATGTAGGGACTATGATTGAGCTACCAAGAGCAGCGCTAAGAGCAAAAGATATAGCTAGATATGCTGATTTCTTTAGTTTTGGAACAAACGATCTAACTCAAACTACTTTTGGAATAAGTAGGGATGATTCAGGAAAATTTTTAAATGATTATGTAGAAAATAAGATTTTTTATAAAGATCCATTTATAAGCATTGATGAAAGAGGAGTAGGAGAATTGATTAAAGTGGCTACTGAACGAGGTAGAATGCAAAAAAAATCACTAAAATTAGGTATTTGTGGAGAGCATGGTGGAGATCCATCAAGCATAGATTTTTGTGAAAAAACTAAATTAAATTATGTATCTTGTTCTCCGTATAGAGTACCGATAGCACGCCTATCGGCAGCTCAAGCCTACTTAAAAAAAATAAATAATTTTAATTGATTAATTTTTATTGAATAGTTTTATTTTCTTGAAAATCAAGAAGATTAAAATTAATAATTTCATCTAACGTTTTTATTTTATCTTCAATTTTTACCGCTTCAACTATTTTTTGTTTCTCCTCAACAGAAAAAGGACTTATCATAGCAACTGTACTTGCTAAAAGATCCAAATTAAGTTTTTCTAATTCATCAAAGTTTATAGGATAATTAATTTTACGAAAATATGCTTTAATATTATTTAACAAACTATTTTTGTTATAATTTATTTTCTGGTCTTGTTTTTTATCTAAATCTGTTAAAAACTCAGAATAATCAACCTCAAAAGTTCTATATAATTTTTCTTTATTAGATTCTTTATTTATCCTAAACCTAATCATACCAGATAAACTAATTATAAATCTTCTATCTTCAGTTTCCTGAAAACTTACAATTTTACCTAGACACCCTATGCCATAAACTTCTTGTTTCGTATTACCCCTATTTTTGGGCTGTACCATCCCAAACATTCTATTATTTTTCATACAGTCATTAACTAATTGTATATATCGATCTTCAAATATATTTAGGGGCAAAGTTGTTCTAGGAAAAAATATTGCATTAGATAATGGAAAAATAGGAATTTTATTTGGAAAGTTATTTTTTTTCATTTTATATTTGTAACTTAAAATTAATTGATGGGGCGTTATGTGTTATTTGACCTACAGATATTCTTTTAACCCCAGTTGAAGCAATTTTTCTTACATTTTTTAAAGTGACTCCTCCCGAGGCTTCTGTTTCATAGATACCTTTTGATAAATTAACTCCTTTTTTTAAATTTTTTACATTCATATTATCAAATAATATTCTATTAAATTTTAATCCCATAATTTTTTTTAACTGGTTAAGATTATCTACTTCTACTGTAATTTTTTTACCTTTTTTATTTTTTATAGCACGTTTGACTAGTTTTTTAATATCACCGTCTACAGCAATATGATTATCCTTTATTAAAATTTCATCACTAAGGTTAAACCTATGATTTAAGCCCTTTCCTAATCTAACCCCATATTTTTGGATAGATCTTAAATTGGGCGCTGTCTTTCTTGTGCAGCAAATCTTACAAGATTTACCTTTTACTTTATCAACAAATTTTTTTGTTTTAGTTGCAACTCCAGAAATAAGGCCCAAAAAATTTAAAGCAACTCTTTCACTTTTTAAAATCCCCTTAGGTTTACCGGACACAATAGCAATAACTTTCCCTTTAGAAATTTTTTTACCATCTCTTGTTTTGCTTTTAAAATTAATTTTTTTATCAGAGTATTTAAAAGCTTCTTTAGCAAAAACCAACCCGCCTACAATACAGCTTTGACCTGAGATAATTTTTGCTTTAATTTTTTGATTATTTTTAATGAAACTTGTAGTTATATCCCCTGAAGGTCTCAAATCTTCTGACATAGCTTTTTTTACTAGATTTTTGCTAATCACGTTTTAATGGTTACGACCTATTGCTACCATACGTCCAACAGCTCTTTGTGCTTTTTTTATTATTGTTTCTGGTATAAGAATTTCATTAGTTTCTTTTTCAAGACATTCTAATATTTTTTGTAAAGTAATTCTTTTCATGTAAGGACATAAATTACAAGGTTTTATAAACTGTACATTTGGATTCTCAACTTGAACATTATCACTCATAGAGCATTCTGTAACTAACATAACTTTACTTGGCTGTTTATCTTTTACGTATTTGCTCATGCTTGAAGTAGATCCAGTAAAATCTGAAGCCGCAATAACATCTGGTGGGCACTCTGGATGAGTAAGAACTTTAATTTCAGGATTTTGTTTTTTTATTTCTCGAATTTCTTGTGCACTAAACTTTTCGTGAACAATACACGTTCCTACCCAAGATATAATTTGAACTTTTGTTTTTGATTGTACATACTTTGCCATGTATTGGTCTGGCAAAAATATAACTTTATCTGTTCCAAGGGATTCAACCACTTTAACAGCATTAGCTGATGTACAACAAATATCTGATTCTGCTTTAACTTCTGCTGAAGTATTTACGTAAGTTACAACAGGAACACTCGGATATTTTTGCTTAAGCATTCTTACATCTTCTCCTGTAATTGATGCAGCTAAAGAACATCCGGCTCCCATATCAGGTAATAAAACTTTTTTATTTGGATTCATTAATTTTGCCGTTTCAGCCATAAAATGAACTCCACACAATACTATTATATCAGCATCAGTTTTTTCAGCTTCGACTGCTAATGCTAATGAGTCAGCTGATATGTCTGCAACACCATGAAAAATTTCAGGTGTTTGGTAGTTATGAGCTAACACAACAGCATTTTTTTCTTTTTTTAATTGATTAATTTTATGAATTAGCGGAGCATGAAATGCCCATTCTATAGGAGGAATAACATTAGAAACTTTTTGATAAATTTTGTCCGTTTCTTTTTTAATTTCAAAATTTAATTCCATAAATAAAATCTATCAACTTGAAGATAAATTGTCATTCATTTATTCTGACGCATGTGCGGCTATGCTGGAATTGGTAGACAGGCTTGGTTGAGGGCCAAGTGGGGTTTCCCAGTGAGAGTTCGAGTCTCTCTAGCCGCACCAATTTTCAACTCTTGAGTTATGAAAATCCATCTTTACTTTTTACAAAATAAATCCACATTTCTATAAATAAGAAACTTTATAATTTGCGAATTATTATAGTTAATAAATTTTCCATTTTTTATTATAAAAAATTTATAATTTAGTTTCTCAATGAAATTGATTATAGAACTAATCTTTGTAACATTATTGAAATTTTTATTTATCTCTATTTTTAAATAGAGATTTGTATTATTATGTAAAAAATTAAGCATTCCTTTTAAGACATTATCCTCATAACCCTCAACATCAATTTTAATATAAATTGATTTAAATTGTTGAAGTGAAAAAGTTAACGAATCAAATTTTTTTATTAATATTTTAGCTTTAAGATTATTTGAATTTTGACCAATACTCATTGTACCTAAATTTGATAATCTATGTGACTCATGATCTGGAATTGACATATAATCTTCTTTATTTTCGTTTCCCAGGGCAAAATTATATAATCTAATATTATCAAATGCCGATAAATTTTTTTTTAGGAAATAATAACTATCAGGATGAGGTTCAAAACAATGAATTTTAATTTTATCACCAAAAAATTCATTGTAAAATAAAGAATAATAACCGATGTTAGCACCCACATCTAATATACATTCAATTTCTTTTTCAAAAAATTCTTTTTTAATCAAATTGTACTCTATATTTAATTTTGCTCTCTTTTCAAAATTTTCGAAAAATTTTTCATAGTAAATTGAATATTTTGGATAACAAAATTCTTTATTATATAATATTATTTTTTTTGCTTCTTTTATATGTGACTTAAAAATTTTGTTTTTTTTATAATTAATTAAATATAAAATATAGTTGTTTAATTTCCTGTAACAAAACATGAAAATTTTTTGATATGAAAAAAGAAAAAAAAAATAAATAAAATGGTTTTTTTTTAGTTTTTGTTTTAACCAATAAAGCATAATAAAAAAGTACTTTCTCTATTGTCGATCAAGATATCCAATTAGGTTTTAGTATTTTGACTTTAGAAACCCCACATGTAAGCTCGGCATTAATAAACTCACTTAAATTAGGTTCAACAATTTTGATTAATGCGTAAGAGTATGGTTTATCAATCATAATTTTCCCAATTTCAATATCTTTATATTTGATAATATCATTTTCAAAAATTTCGCCTTCAATTTTTTTAACAGGTAAAATTCTTCTTCTCAGTTTGTTTCTTAATTTGATCCTTGAGGTATTTTCCTGCCCAATATAACACCCTTTTTTAAAATCAATTCCACTCAGTTCATCTAAATTATTTTCTATACCAAAAATTTTATTTTTTAATTTGTCAAGATTAAGCTGGGGAATGCCTAAGGCAAAGCTTTTTTCATAATAATTCTTTTTATCTATTTTTTTTAAATCAAGCTTCTTAATTATATTTTCAGTATTTTCAATTTTTGTAATTATTTTTGCTCCAAGATCTTTGTGTCTTGAATCGAGATAAATCCTTTCGTTTTCATAAGATAAAGTTGAACCCTCTTTACAAGATAAAACCGGATCTTTCATGTGCTGGGTTTTGGTAATTTCTTTAAATTTTTCTAAAGAAATAATGATGTTAGTATATTTTTTACTAACATCAATTAAATTTACTTTTGATCTGAGCTTGTAGAAATTAAAAATCTCTATAATTCCCAAAGTTAATTTTTTTTCACATTCTAGCAAATATCCATCTTCAAATTTTAATATAAAAAATTCATATAAATATTTACCCTGAGGAGTAAAAATTGATGAAAATAAAGTGAAATTATCTGTTATTTTTTCAATATTATTAGTGACAATATTTTGAAGAAAAGATTTAGCTTCATCTCCATTTATTTTTACAAAGCCTCTATCATCAAGAATTGTAGTTTCGTTTTTTTCCATATTTGCAAATATTCATACTATAATATATTAAATAGCTAGAGAATGTCTTCTTCTTTTGATCTTATCATTAAAAATGGGAAATGCTTTATAGATGGGCAATTAAAAAAAGCTGATATAGGTATATCCAGCGGGACAGTAAAAAAAATTGGCAATATAGAAACTTCTAATCAAAAAGTTTTGGATGCAACCAATCTTATAGTTTTACCAGGAATTATAGATACTCAAGTTCA
>SHAO01000022.1 GCA_004213215.1 Candidatus Pelagibacterales bacterium
TAATTTCAGTAGCTAATTGTGCTATGGTTTCAATACCATCTTTTGTAAAATCAAGATCAACTTTTTCTGTTTGAAGAAGTGCTTTGTATTGTTTAATTAAACTATTATCTGGTTCTTCAAGAATTTTTCTAAAGTCATCACTGGTTAAAGCACTTAATTCTACCCTTATAGGCAATCTACCCTGAAGTTCCGGTAATAAATCTGATGGCTTTGCTAGCTGGAAAGCTCCAGAAGCAATAAACAATATATGATCTGTTTTTATAGGCCCATGTTTTGTACTAACAGTTGTACCTTCAATCAAAGGAAGTAAATCTCGCTGCACACCTTCTCTTGAAACATCTCCCCCGATGCGATCTCCTCTTGCTGACACTTTGTCAATTTCGTCTAAAAAAACAATTCCATTATTCTCTGTTGAAACTTTCGCAGATTTAATAATTGTATCTTGTTCAATCATTTTATCAGATTCTTCAGCAATTAAAATTTCGTGAGATTCTTTTACCGTCATCTTTTTCTTTTTGCCTTTTTTAATATTTTTTCCTAACATTTCTGATATATTTATCATCCCAACATTAGCCCCTGGCATTCCAGGTATTTCAAAACTTGGCATATTTGGTGCGTCGCTAACTTCGATTTCAATCTCATTATTATCAAGATCACCACTTCTTAATCTTTTTCTGAAACTTTCTCTGGTAGCAATACTAGCTTTATTTCCCACAAGAGTATTTAATACCCTTTCTTCTGCTGCTTGTTGAGCTTTGGTGAACACTTGCTTTCTCATTCTTTCTTTTTCTATAGCAATTGAAATTTCTAGCAAATCTCTAATTATTTGCTCTACATCTCTTCCTACGTAACCAACTTCTGTAAAGCGTGTTGCTTCAACTTTTATAAATGGTGCTTCTGCTAATTTTGAAAGTCTTCTTGATATTTCTGTTTTTCCTACACCAGTTGGCCCTATCATTAAAATATTTTTTGGTAATACTTCATCCTTCATGTCACCTTTTAAAGCTTGTCTTCTCCATCTATTTCTTAAAGCGATTGCAACTGCTCTTTTTGCTGCATTCTGTCCTATAACATAGCGATCTAATTCAGATACAATTTCTCTTGGTGATAAAGATGAGACTATAGATTTTTCATCTTTATTATCTGTAGCTTCTCTTTTTGGCAATGGTGTTACATTTGTTTTTTGTTTCATAAAATTATATTTTTTCTAAAGTAATATTGTTGTTAGTAAAAACACATATTTCAGAAGCAACTTGAATTGATTTTTTGGCTATTTCTTCGGCAGACATTTTAGTTTCCATTAAAACTTTTGCTGCAGCTAATGCATAGTTACCACCTGATCCTATACCTATAATTCCTTCTTCAGGTTCAAGCACATCTCCTGTTCCTGAAATTATAAAACTTTTTTCTTTATCGGCTATAGCCATTAAAGCTTCTAGTCGTCTTAAATATTTATCAGTTCGCCAGTCTTTTGCTAGCTCAACAGCAGCTCTAGTAAGATTACCAGCATGTTTTTCTAATTTAGCTTCTAATCTTTCAAACAAGGTTAAAGCATCTGCAGTTGATCCAGCAAAACCAGCTATCACATTTCTTTTTTCAATCTTTCGTACTTTTTTAGCTGTACTTTTGATTACGGTATTCCCAAGACTTACTTGGCCATCTCCAGCCACCACGACATTCTTGTCTTTTCTAATTAATACTATTGTTGTTCCATGCCAATTTGAATTACTAGTCATTGTATTAAGTTATGTGGAGATTTTTTTAATATGTTCAAGTTCAAAAGCTCATTTTATTGATATATTATTCAATTATTTATATATTTTATTATGATGAAAGCGATATATGGCAAGAAAAGCTAAGATAAGCAGAAAAACTAAAGAGACTAGCATTATTGTTGAAGCTAACTTAGACGGAAAAGGGTCTTATAAAATAGACACTAAAATAGGTTTCCTTAATCATATGCTTGAGCAACTATCTAAACATTCTTTAATTGATTTTAAAATATTGGCAAAAGGTGACACGCATATCGATCTACATCACACAACAGAAGACACGGGGATTGCAATTGGAGAATGTATAAAAAAAGCCCTTAAATCTTCTAGAGGAATAAAAAGATTTGCTCATGCCCTAATACCGATGGATGAAACTTTAACTCGGGTTTCCATAGACATTTCCAATAGACCTTATTTAATTTGGAAAGTTAAATTAAAAGTAGAAAAATTAGGAGAAATGGATACAGAGCTTTTTAAAGAGTGGTTTCAAGCTTTTTCACAAGCATCCGGAGTTACTCTTCATATTGAAAACTTATATGGTGATAATAGTCATCATATTATTGAATCATGTTTTAAAGGGCTCGCGCGCGCATTAAGAGAAGCTTTAGAAATAGACAAAAGAATTAAAAATAAAATTCCTTCTACAAAAGGAACTTTATAGTTTTATAAATGATTATATTCCCTGCAATTGATATCAAGGGAGGCAAGTGTGTAAGACTTCTAAAAGGAGACTTTAATAAAATTACACAGTATAAAAAATCCCCTATTGATCAAGCAAATGAATTTTCTAATTTAGGTTTTAAAAATATTCATTTAATTGATCTAGATGGTGCGCTCGCAGAAAAACCTATCAACGAAAATATAATTAAAGAGATAAGCAGGACTTGTAAAATTAAAATTCAAATAGGTGGTGGGATTAGATCTAATGAACAAATTAAAAAATTATTAGATTTTGGTGTTGATAAAATTATATTGGGGACCGCTGCTGTAAATAATATAGAGTTTCTCAAAAAAGCTTGTGATGAATTTAGTGATAAAATTGCCTTATCTATTGATGTACGAAAAGGATATATAGCGTTATCAGGCTGGAAAAAACAAACTAATATCTTAGCTTCAGATTTTATTAAAAAAATAGAAAAAATAAATATTTCTAGAATAATTTATACTGATATTGATAAGGATGGAACCAAATCTGGACCAAATATTAAAGAAACTGTAAGCTTATCTAATCTCACTAAAATTCCTTTTGTAATTTCTGGTGGGGTATCCTCAATTAATGATGTGATAAGTATAAAAAAAAATGAATATCAAAATATCGAGGGTATTATTATTGGTAAAGCAATTTATGATGGTAATATTGATATTAAAAAACTTAGTAAAATAATTTAGATGCTTAAAAAAAGAATTATACCTTGTTTAGATATAAACAATGGAAGAGTGGTTAAGGGAATAAATTTCGTAAATTTAATTGATGCGGGTGACCCAGCCGAACAAGCTAAAATATATAATGATCAAGGCGCTGATGAAATTTGTTTTTTAGATATATCTGCTTCACATGAAAATAGAAATACTATTTTAGAAGTAGTAAAAAAAACAACGGAAAAATGTTTTGTTCCTCTGACTGTTGGTGGTGGGGTGCGTACCATAGAAGATATTAATAATTTGCTTCTCGCAGGTGCTGATAAAGTTTCTATAAATACTGCAGCTGTTGAAAATGAAAAATTAATAAAGGAAGGAGCGCAAAAGTTTGGATCACAATGTATTGTTGTCGCTGTTGATGCAAAAAAGGTAAATGACAATAAATGGGAAGTCTTTACTCACGGAGGAAGAAAGCCTACTGGTAAAAACGTTTTAGAATTTGTTCAAAAAATGCAAGCTCTAGGTGCTGGGGAAATACTGCTTACATCAATGGATCGTGATGGAACTAAAAAAGGCTATGACTTAGATCTCACAGAGAAGGTATCTAATAAGATTAACATTCCAGTTATAGCTTCGGGTGGCGTTGGTAATTTAGAGCATTTGTATCAAGGATTTAAGATAGGTAAAGCAAACGCTGTACTTGCAGCTTCGATTTTTCATTTTGGAGAATTTTCAATCCATGATGCAAAAAAATATTTAGACACGAAAGGAATTCCTGTAAGAATCTGAGAAATGTTTAAAATTTTAGAAGAATTAATAACTGTTATTCGCCAAAGAAAAACCTCGAATGTAGAGGAATCTTATACAAAAAAATTATTAAGAGATAAAAAGCTAAGTCTAGAAAAAGTGAAAGAAGAAATAGCAGAACTTATTGAAGCGGTTGAAGAAAACAAAAATCAAATTCACGAAGCAGCAGATGTTCTTTATCATTTAATGGTGCTTTTAGAAGCAAATGGTATTAAAATTGAAGATGTAATGGATGAGCTAAAGAAAAGACAAAAATTAAAATGACCTACGATAAAAATAATATTTTTGCTAAAATTTTAAGGGGTGAAATACCTCTTAAATCAAGTGAGAAAATTTTTGAAAATGAATTTGTACTATCTTTTTATGATATTAATCCTAAGAGGAAAATCCATGCTTTAGTTATTCCAAAAGGTGAGTACACTGATTTAGATGATTTTAGCAAAAGAGCATCAGAAAAGGAAATATCGGAACTTATTAAAGGTATAAATGTGGTGGCCAAAAAAATTGGAATTTCTATAGATGGGGGAAAAGGATATAGAGCTTTAGTAAATGTGGGAGAAAATGGTGGTCAAGAAGTTCCACATTTACACTTTCACATTTTGGGTGGAGAAAAAGTTGGAAAAATGGTCTCTTAATTTTTATTTATGCAAGAAGAAAATGAAAATAAAATAAAAGAAATTTTTTCAATAGCTTTTAAAAACCATGAAGATAAAAATTATACTATAGCCGAAAATTATTATAAAAAAGTCTTAGAAATTAATTCTAACCATTTTGAAACTATTTATCTTTTAGGATCTTTATTTGCGCAGAATAATAATTTTATTAAATCAAAAGATTATTATGAAAGAGCAGCAAAAATCAAACCAGATGATGCAAAGACATTTTATAATCTTGGTGTAATAAACACAGAACTTGGATATTTAACGGAAGCTATATCTTGTTATGAGAAATCTATATTATTTAGAATTAATCATGCGAACACCTATAATAACCTAGGTTTTGTTTTATCAAAACTAGGACAATATAAAAAAGCAATTAATTTTTATAAAAAAGCAATAAAGTTTGATTCAAAGCACGCTAATGCATATAATAATTTGGGAATAGCATTCAAAAATTTAAATAACTTGAATGAAGCAAAAAATTATTATGAAAAGGCTCTTTCCCTAGATCCTAATGATAGAAAATTTAATTCAAATTATGGTGAGTTACTACTTTCACTTGATTGTCATGAAAAAGGTTTAGAATATATAAAGAAAGGGTCAGGTTTTATTAACTTCACAAGAGAAAATTTTGAAATTATTTAAAATATGAAAAAAATTGATATTAAAATTAGTAAAAAACCTCACTTTATAGGATGTTGGAAACTAGAAAATGCTGAACTGTGTAAAGATATAATAAATTTTTTTGAAAAAAATAAAAGTAAACAAACTAAAGGAATTTTTTCTGGTGGATATAATCCAAAAGAAAAAAAAACTACTGATATAACTGTAACTCCAAAAGATTTAGATAAACCAGAATATGTTTGCTTAAAAAATTATATAAAAGAATTACATCAATGTTATTTAGAGTATCAAAATGAATGGCCATTTTTAAAATCTATATTAAAAAATATCCACATAGGGAGTTTTAATATTCAAAAATATTCTTCTGGCGATCATTTTTCAACATTTCATAGTGAAAGAACTTCGTTAAGTGGTCTCCATCGATTATTTGCTTGGATGACCTATTTAAATGAGGTTGAAGATGGTGGTCACACTAATTTTGAACATTATGGTGTAAAAATAAAACCAGAAATTGGAAAAACCTTAATTTGGCCAGCGGAGTGGACACATATGCATGCGGGAGAAATGTTGAAAAGTGGAACCAAATATATAGTGACGGGCTGGATGCATTTCCCAAGTTAAAGATCTTCTTCTTTTGGAATTTTAAAAAAACTATTCATAATTTGATTATTAGTTATTAAATTATTAATCTTAAAGCTAACATAATTTGAATAAGCATCTGTAGTTTCCCATCCCTTAAAATTTAAAGAATTTTTATCAAAAAATATCTTTATAATATTTTCTTTTTTATCAATAAATTTAAATTCAATTAAATTTGAATTTATATAAGTAGGTTGAGTTTTTCTTATTAAATTTATAATTTTTTCTTTTTTTAAAATAAAAAAAAGAGGTGTAACTTCTATAGGGTATGAATAAATTTTCTTGTATTTTTTTTTTATAATAACTACTTTTTTTCCGTTAGAAATTAATATTTTTTGCTTTAAATTTTTATAATTACACTTCATTAAAAGAGGGTATTTAATAAAACAGTTTCCAATTTCTTCTTTATCAGAAATTTTTTGTATAAAATTAAAAGTTAAAGTTGAGGTAGCTGTTAATTTATTAATAAGATCTTTTTGCAGATCTGATGCAAAAGCATATGATGTAAAAAATAATATAAAAAAAATGTTGAAAAAAAAAAATATTTTTTTTAACAAAATAAAACTACAAGATCTCTCTTTTTCCAACATGATTAGCTTGACCAACGACACCTTCTTTTTCCATTATTTCCATAATTCTTGCTGCTCTATTATAACCAATTTGTAACTTTCTTTGTAAAAAGCTTGTTGAAGCTCTACCCTCAGTTTTTATAATATTTACAGCCTTTTCATACAATTCATCTTTTTCATCATCATTCCCCTTGTCATCTAATGACTCATTCTCTTTGATTGCTGTAATCTCATCAATGTAGTCAGGCTTTCCTTGTGATCTTAAAAAACTGTTTATTTTTTCTATTTCAGATTCCGAAACATATGGCCCATGAATTCTTGTTATTCTATTTGCCGAAGACATAAAAAGCATATCTCCTTTTCCTAACAATTGTTCAGATCCTTGTTCACCTAAAATTGTTCTACTATCAATCTTTGAACTCACTTGAAATGAAATTCTTGTCGGAAAATTTGCTTTAATAGTACCAGTTATAACATCAACACTAGGTCTTTGAGTTGCCATTATTATATGTATTCCTGCAGCTCTGGCCATTTGAGATAATCTTTGAATATAATTTTCTATTTCTTTACCAGCTACTAACATCAAGTCAGACATTTCATCTACCACTACCACAATGTAGGGCATATGTTTCTTGTGTTTAGAATTATACCCATCGATATTTTTTACACCTACACTTGTCATTAATTTATATCTGCTTTCCATTTCTTTAACTGCCCAACCAAGAGCAGCTGTAGCTTTTTTTGACTCAGTAATAACTGGACAAAGCAAATGCGGAATGCCTTCATATGTAGAAAGCTCAAGCATTTTAGGGTCAATTAAAATTAAATTGCATTTATCGGGTGCGTATTTGTAAAGCAAAGATAATATTATAGTATTAATACATACTGATTTTCCTGAACCCGTAGTTCCAGCAATCAATAAGTGAGGCATTGCAAAAAGATCGCCAACAACAGGAATGCCAGAAATATTTTTTCCCAAAGCTATTGGTAGTTTTAATTCTTTTTTATTAAATTTTTCATTAGCAATAATTTCATTTAAAAATACATTTTCTCTTTTAGAATTAGGAATTTCTATGCCAATAGTACTTTTACCAGGTATCGTTGCTACTCTTGTAGAAATTGAACTTGTGTTTCTTGCTATGTCGTCAGCTAAAGACACAATTTTTGAAACTTTTATTCCTGATGCAGGTTCAAATTCATATAAAGTTACAACTGGGCCACAGCTAATACTTTTAATTTTACCCTCAACTCCAAAATCAAGTAATATTTTTTCTAAAAATTGAGAGTTTTTGTTTAATTCAGAATTATCAATATTTTTTTTATTTCTAAGATCAGGATTTTTTTCTAAAAAATTTATTGTTGGTAATTTAAAAATGTTATTAGCATTTTCTACTTTCTTTTTATTTGAGAAAGGTAATATTGGTTG
The DNA here is from genome assembly GCA_004213215.1 of Candidatus Pelagibacterales bacterium. Lineage (GTDB taxonomy): Bacteria > Pseudomonadota > Alphaproteobacteria > Pelagibacterales > Pelagibacteraceae > AG-414-E02. Next base: position 7,856 of record SHAO01000022.1, read on the forward strand.
TTTTTCCTTAAAAATATTTTCTTTATAATTTTCCTGCTCTAACTGTATATTTGAAATACCTTTATTATTATCAATTTTTTCTTTATCTTTTTTTAATAAATTAACTATTTTATAAAAAATTTTAAAAGGAAAAAATACAATTTGTTTTATTTCATTTAAATTTGCACCTAAGCTAAATATAAAAAAAATGAATGTTAATAAAATAAAACTGTAAGTCACATACAAATTTTCAATTAAAGGTACAAAATGGTAGATATTTTTATTGATTGCGCTTCCAACAAATCCACCATTCCCATTATCAATTAGCCAAAATGAATCGCTATATAATATATTTAAAACAGTTGTTCCAAAAATTATATAAATAACAGAAAAGAAAATTTTAGTAATAAAATTATTTATTCTTTTTTGAGTTATAAGTTTTATACCCCAGTAAAAAAAGTTAAAGATGAAAAGAATAGAAACCAGTCCTAAGGATTGTAGTAAAAAATCTGATATTACGCTGCCATAGAATCCACCAATGTTTTTAATTTCTGTATTTTCAGGCGTATATATAAAATTAGGATCGCTTGGGGAATAGCTAAGAATTGATAATAAAAGAAAAATACCAACAATTAGTAGAAAAATACCTAATAATTCAATTAGTTTATTTTTAATAATGCTATTTATTTTTATTAAAATTTGAGAACTCATTTTTTCAAATCAGTTAATTACCTTTTACCATTAATATTCCTGATAAAGGATTTAAATTTTAACTAAAATTTGAATTAAAATTGATCAGTTTCTGTAGAGTCTTTCATGGCTGTAGTAGAGCTTTCCCCAGAGGAAATAGTATTCGATATAGCATCAAAATATGATGTTCCAACTTCTCGTTGATGTTTTGTAGCAGTATAACCCTCTTTTTCGCTGTCAAATTCTTGTTGTTGCAATCTAGAATAAGCTGACATCCCATATTGCTTATATTTTTTTGCTAGGTCAAAAATTGCATAATTCTGAGCATGAAATCCCGCCAAAGTTATAAATTGGAATTTATATCCCATATTACCTATTTCCTTTTGAAAAATTTCAATTTCTTTATCAGATAAGTTTTTCTTCCAGTTAAATGATGGAGAACAATTATAAGCTAATAATTTACCAGGAAATTTTTCATGGATTGCTTTAGCAAAATTTTTCGCTTCTTCTAAATTAGGTTTAGCAGTCTCGCACCAAATTAAATCACTATATGGAGCATAAGCTAAACCTCTGGAGATAGCTTGATCTAGACCTGATTTAACATAATAAAATCCTTCTGGTGATCTTTTCCCTGTAAGAAATGGTTTATCATTTTTATCAATATCACTAGTAATTAGTTTTGCAGCGTTTGCGTCTGTTCTAGCTAATATTATTAATGGTACTCCCATTACATCAGAAGCAAGTCTTGCAGCTTTAAGATTTTTGATCATAGTTTGTGTTGGAACTAACACTTTGCCCCCCATGTGACCACACTTTTTTTCAGAAGCTAATTGATCTTCAAAATGAACTCCTGCCGCTCCTGCTTTTATAAATTTTTTTGTTAATTCAAATACATTTAAAGGTCCACCAAAACCAGCTTCCCCATCAGCTATAATAGGCATTTTGTAATCTATTTTATTATTAGAATTAATTTTACCCTCAGTAATTTCCATGTGTTGTATTTGATCAGCCCTGATTAAAGCATTATTCATAGACTCTACTAATTTAGGTGCACTATCGTATGGATATAAGCTTTGGTCTGGGTACATTTCACCTGCACTATTTGCGTCAGCAGCAACTTGCCAACCGCTGAGGTATATAGCTTTTAACCCAGCCTTAGCATGTTGTACAGATTGATTGCCAGATAAAGAACCAAGTGTATTTATATAAGGTTCAGTGTTTAATAAATTCCAAAGCTTTTCTGATTGCGATTTACAAAGGGTATATTCTATATTAAATGATCCTTTAAGCTTCTCGACATCTTGTTTGGAGTAATCTCTTTTTATACCCGCAAATCTCTTTAGGTCAAAAGAAACATTTCCAGATTTCATTATTTATTTTATTCTGAGTCTTCTTGAACGTTATTCATTCCCGCGCTACCCCAATCTTGATCATCATCGTTGACAAACAATCCTTTATCAAAAGATCGATCAATTGCTATTTGCGTTTTTGGGTCGCTGTCTTTGTTCATAAATTTACTATATTTACAAATTTAACAAAGTGCAATATTTTTGTTGATTTTACTTGTAAATATATGTAAATAAAAAATGTACTTTATGTAAATATTGTAAATATGAAACAAATAGATCAACAAATAGGCTATAAAATAAAGGCAAAGAGAAAAAAGCTAGGAGTCACTCAAGCCAATTTATCAAAAAGGTTAGCTATATCACCAACTTATCTTAACCTAATGGAAAGCGGCAAGCGTAAAATAGATTTAGATTTATTATTAAAAATAGCAAGAGAATTTAATGTAGATATATCCGATATAACAGAAAAGACAGACACAAATTTATATCAAAATTTGATGGATTTGCTTGGAGATAATTTGTTCGAAAACTTAGATATAACTAATTTTGATGTTAAAGAATTAATTAATAATAATACTTCTATAGCAAAAGCATTAGTTAAACTTGGAGATAATTATAAAAGAAAGAACCAAGATATAGTTAGTAAGGTAGAAAATATATCAGGTAAATTTATTGATAGTAGAAAAAATTCTTTTCCAGGCGAAGTAGTTTCTGATTTTATACAAGAGAATGAAAATTACTTTCCAAAGCTAGAAGATTTTGCAACTAATATATTTAAAAAAATTCAAAAAAATAACAGAGCAGGCTATTCATCAATTTGCGAATATCTTATTAGTAACCACAATATTGATGTTAAAGATGTTGTGCCTGATGAAAATAAACCTTTTACTAAAAAATTTTATCCTGATAAAAAAGAATTTATTTTATCTGATTATTTATCATTAGAGACCAAAAAACTTTTTGCTGCTGCCCAGGTTGCTCAACTAGAAGCTAATGATATTATTAATGATTATTTAGATTCATTTTCTTTTCCTACAGAAGAATCAAAAAAACTATCTAAAGTTGCTCTTTTAAACTATACAGGTGCAGCAACAATAATGCCTTATAAATCTTTCTATGAAGAATGTATTAAACAAAGATACGATGTGGAGCTTCTTCAAAATACTTTTGCTACTTCATTTGAACAGGTTGCTCACAGAATAACTTGTTTACAAGATCCTAAAATGAAAGGAATACCATTTCATATGTTAAGAGCTGATGTTGCTGGTAATATATCAAAAAGGTTTTCTTTATCTGGTATAGAAATACCTCGTTATGGTGGAGCTTGCCCCAGGTGGAATATTTATGCAGCTTTTACTATGCCTGGAAAAATTAATGCAGCAGTATCAAAAATGCCAAATGGTGAAAAATATGTTTGTATAGCTAGAACTGTAGAAAAGGGAGTTGGTAAGCATGGAATGTTTAAAAGTTTATTATCTATAGGTTTAGGTTGCCAAGTTAAATTTGCAAAAGATTTCGTATATGCTGATACATTAAATTTAAATGATAAAAAAACAGAAACACCTATTGGCGTAAATTGTAGAACCTGCGATAGAATGGATTGCCAGCAGAGAGCATTTCCACCTCTTCACAAAAAATTTGATATTGATCTTAACAAAAGAGGGATATCAGTCTATGTTGCGGATTAATATTATTATAATATAATATATTTCTTGATATAAGCGGGAGTAGCTCAGTGGTAGAGCGAAACGTTGCCAACGTTTAGGTCGAGGGTTCAATTCCCTTCTCCCGCTCCAAATATAAGTTTTTGTTAGTTTAGATAAACAAAAAGATAGAATTAAATTTTTTAACAATGAATGATAAAGTTGAATTAAATTTACATACATGGGAAGAGATAAAAAAAATTTATTTTAATAAAAATTTTGATAATGTAATTTTATTTTCTCAACCAAGGTCAGGATCTACTTTTGCTAGCTATGTTCTTGCAAAAGAATTAGGTTATGAGGAAAATTTTTTTCCTGAAGAATTTTTTATTAATAAACACTTTTCTTATTTGAAATATTTCGTAAAAAAACATAATAATTTTTTTTTTAATATAAATGAATATTGGTATAGAAGAACAGATTTAAAAAAAGATAATACTATGTACTTATATCTTTATAGAGATACTGAAGAAATTTTAAATTCTTATCAAAAAGCAAAAAGACAAAATTATTATCTTGGTTGGGAAGAAATGATAGATAAATACCGCAATTTTTTTCCTGAAATAAAAGAAATTAAACCCGCTCCTTTGTTTGGTCACAAAGTCTGGGAAAAACAAATAAGAAAGTTGAACAATGCTTTTACTTTATCTTATAAAAGCTTTAAAACTCATAATCTCTATTTAGATGAAAGTATAAGAAACTCAAGAAAACAAGATCTTAAAGATATAGAAATAGTTGAAAATTCAAATATTAAAAAAAAATTTACGGATAAAACGGGAGGAAAAATTCCACATGAGGAAAGCATAAAAATAAAATTTAATACGTTTGAAAAACTTTATTTTTTTGTTAGAAGGAAATTAGAAAGTAAGCAAAAAAGTAGAAAAAATTATTAACATATGACAGATCTTTCTGAAAAAAAATGCATACCATGTGAAGGTGGTATACCAGGATTTGAAATAACTGAAATTCATAAATATCTTAAAATGGTAGATGGATGGCAAGTAAAAGCAGATGACTCTAAAATTTATTACTTAATAAAAGAATTTAAATTTAAAAATTTTTTAGAAAGTCAAAATTTTGTAAACAAAGTAAGTAATATTGCAGAAACTGAAAAACACCATCCAGATATTTGGTTTGGATGGGGTTATGCAAAAATTAAAATCTTTACTCACGCAATAAGCGGTTTGCACGAAAGTGATTTTGTACTGGCAGCTAAAATTGATAAAATTTAAATTTAATGTTTAAAATGGCGTGTACCAGTGAAGGCCATAACAATATTTGCTTTATTAGCAACTTCTATTATTTTTTTATCATTTATTGAACCGCCTGGCTGAATAATAGCTTTAACACCGACTTTTATTAACTGCTGAACTCCATCAGGAAAAGGAAAAAAAGCATCAGATGCAGCTACAGAGTTTATTATTTTTTCAGGAACAAATTTAATAGCTTTATTTGATGCAATTTCACAACTATCCAATCTACTTGGCTGACCTGATCCAATACCTATTGTAGATTTATCTTTTACTAAAACAATGGCATTAGATTTTACATATTTACATATATTAAATGCAAATTTAAGACTTTGAATTTCACTTTTAGAAGGATATTTTTTTGTCACTATTTTTAATTTTTTATTTAAAAGTTTATTATTTAAATCTTGTACTAAAAAAGAATTTTCTAAAAAAAGATAGTGTTTACTATTTGAAGAATCATATTTGCTACTATCAATTAACCTTACATTTTTCTTCTTTTTTAAAATTTTTAAAGCATTTGGTTTGAAACCCCTAGATATTATTACTTCAAAAAACGATTTATTTAATTCTAAAGCTAATTTTTTAGAAATTACAGAATTTACTGCAACAATCCCACCGAAGGCACTAATTGGGTCACAAGCAAAAGCTTGCTTAAATGATTTTAATTGATTTTTTTCAATCGAAACTCCACAAGGATTTTCATGCTTAATTATTACTGTACTCCATTTTTTTTTTAAAGAAATTAAAATATTCAAAGCAGCATAAACATCATTATAATTATTGTAACTAAGATCTTTACCATGAAGTTTTTTAAGTCCTAAATCATCCGAAGTTTTATATAAACTTGCTTGTTGATGAGGGTTTTCCCCATAACGTAATTTTTCTACTAATTTGCCATGCAAAGTCTTATTGGTAGGAAATTTTATATTTAATTCATTATTGAGCCAGTTTGAAATTACAGAATCATAATAGGCTGTTAATGAAAATGCTTTTGCTGACATATACTTTCTAAATTTTATTGATGTTGATCCTCTATAAATTTTGAGTTCCTCCACAAGTTTATGATAATCAGAAATATTGGAAATGACAGTTACATCGTTGTAGTTTTTTGCTCCCCCTCTTATTAAAGTTGAGCCTCCAATATCTATGTATTCGATTATCTTTTTATGGTTATTATTATTTTTAATAAATTTTTCAAAGGGATACAGATCAACGATTACTAAATCTATATTTTCTATATTTTTTTTCCTTAATTCATTCTTATGTTTATTATTTTTTCTTATATTTAGAATTCCAGCATGAATTTTTGGATGCAAAGTTTTTATTCTACCATCAAGCATTTCAGAAAATCCTGTATAATCTGAAATTTCAATACATTTATAATTCATACTCTTTATTTTTTTATATGATCCACCTGAGCTTATTATTTTAATATTAAATTTTTTTAAAATAGGTAATATTTTTTTCAAATTTGATTTATCTGAAACTGAAATAATAGCATTTTTAATTTTTTTTAAATTCATTAGTTAACTTACCTTCTCAATTTCCCATTTAATTAAAATAATTTCTTTATCAATATTTCCAGAAATATGAACAGATTCATTATTTATAATCCTATTTTTATTACCAAGAAAAATGTTTTTTTCAATTTTAAAATTATTTGTTTTGCTACTTAATAACCAGCCTTCACCATTTGATAAACTAATTAATATTGAATTTCCAGCTTTCGTTTTTACAATTTTTATATCAGGATAAATATGAAATCTTACAAAATAATTTAATTTGTTAGAATAACTTTTTGTTTTTATTAATTCATCTTGTCCAAAAATTTTATCTTTTTCTTTTGAAATTAAAATTGTTCTTTTATGAATATAACCAAATCTTTTTTCATATCCATTATGTGTTGCAGATATTGAGTAAGAATTTTTATTATCCAAATAATTTTTATCAATAACCCTATGTTTTTGTATTAATGAATTTCCATACACTTTATTAATAATTTTATTCTTTTGAAATACACAAGATGAAGTATCATTTATATATAATGTAGAATGAGCTGCAGTAGATCTGCTCATAGAAGTAATCTTTTGAGATAAATATTTTCCATATCCTGAGTTACATATTATTTTTTGTTTATTCGAAGTTAGTTCAAATGATAAACAACCTGCTTGATAGTATCTTGAAAAAGCGCTAGTGGGCGGGTTTCCACAATCAATAAAAAACTCGATCTTTTTATTTTTTATCTTTATAAAATCTGCAACTTCATGATTTTTATTATTAAATTTATATTTTAAATTTTTTAAAAAAATATCATAATCTTTATGATTTATTTCAGTGGCTCCATTAAATAATGGAAATTGTTTGTTTGAACTGGATAATATTGCATAACAACTTCCACATTTACGTATGATTTCATCCAAAAAATCTGGAATAGTTTTTTGAGCTTCTTTTAACCATTCCCGCACTAAAATTAAATACTTTATACTTATAAATACTTCTTCAGGATTTCTTGATTTAGGAAATCCATTTTCATCAAAATAGTTTTTGGTAAGTTTTTCTAATTCCTTAATTCCTGTTTTAAAATTTGATTCATTTTCTCTAAACATCATTCCAGATAATATTATTGCTGAACAACAAATTATTTTACCTGGGGCATAAAATAAACTTTTTAGGTTGTTAGAAATAAAATTTGATTGCTTAATCAAGCTTAAAAAAAATTTTTTTTGATATGCTTTTTCAGAATTTTCTAATGTTAAATCAAAATTAGATGACCAGGCAATAATTCTTCTCGCAGTTGTTTCCATTTCCCATGTTTGAGGATCAAAATTAAAAAAATTTTCTATCCAGCTTTTAATAATATTTTTTGTAATAATTTGACTATTTTTTCTGTCAAGCTTTGATAACCAAAGAAAACTGTGCAAGTTTTCAAATTTCTGTTTATTTTTAATTTCTACCTTCCATAATAATTCAGGAGCAGTATCTGTTATTTTATAAAAATCGTTATGAAATGAGGTAAGAGATGAGCTTAAATGTGTGCTCGGGCTATAAAATATTCTTTCTGGTATAAAAGTAATTAATTTCTTATTATAAAAATTACTTTTAAAGTAAAAATTTCTAAAACTTAAAAAAAATAGCTTAAGAATAGAAAAAAAGTATAATTTGATACTTTTTAACTCTTTCATTTTATCCTGTTTTCAATAATTGTATATTTTTTTTTAGATCACCCCCATTTTCCTTAAAAATTGTTGTTCCGGAAACCAATATATCTATGCCAGCTGTTATAGCCATTTTTGAATTTTTAAAATTAATACCCCCGTCAATTTCAATTTGTGTTTTTAGTTTTTTTGAATCAATTTCTTTTCGTAAAACTCTCACTTTTTCCAGAGTTGTTTCAATGAATTTTTGCCCGCCAAAGCCTGGATTGACACTCATTATTAAAACAAGATCTATCATTTTTAAAACAGGCAAAACTTTATCTACAGAAGTCCCAGGGTTTAATGATACTCCAGCTCTTTTATTAAATGCTTTAATTTTTTTTATTGAGCTTACTAGATCACTCGTGGCTTCGGGATGAATAGTAATTATGTCTGCTCCTGCGTCTGCAAAATTTTTAATAAAATTATCAACCGGAGAAATCATTAAATGTACATCAAATGGTAATGATGTATAATTACGTAGCTTACTAATTACTTCTGGTCCAATAGTGATATTAGGAACGAAGTGTCCATCCATTACATCTATATGGATAAAGTCAGCTCCTGCTTTCTCTAAAGCCTGGATTTCATTTCCCAATTTACTAAAATCTGCAGATAAAATTGATGGTGAAATTTTAATTGAACTCATAAGAATTTTATATTTTTATATTTGATTTATGTCAAAAAAAAAGAAGGGCGAGAATTCCCGCCCTTCTTGAATATTTGAGTATAAATTTATAATTTATCCTCTTGCTGTGTCTCCAATATCTTCTACTAGAGCACTTACTGATTTCCTAGGCAATGTAGACATCTCCATTTTGTAAGCTAAGAACCACATCATTCCGCATCCTAAAATCCAGAATAATATTTGCCAAGCCCAAATTGAAGGTATTCCAAACGTCCATGTGCTGATATCATTCGGTGAACCGAAAATATCATTTCCAATAACAGCTCCTGGTCCAATTCCGAAGAATAACCAAGCAATTGTTACAATCCAAGCCGCAGGCTTAAGACTCTGCTTGCTTGCTGGAAGAGCAGCATGATCTGCTAAGAAGTCATGGTATTTTTGTCTATGAGCACGGTCTCTTGAGTTTTGCGTCATTGCAGAAACTGGTATGCATACTGCTAACTGAGCAACCATACCCCAGAATGCTGAGTGCATTGTCCAAGGCCATCTACCCCAAGGAAGAGTATCACCAAGTAAATTTTGGCCAATACTTTCCGTTAACATTACTCCAATTATTCCTGCTAAAAGACCCCAAGATACTCCTTCTCTAGTCAACCATGGGAAATAACAAACTG
>SHAO01000023.1 GCA_004213215.1 Candidatus Pelagibacterales bacterium
AAAAAAAAAAAATCAAGAAATTATGGCCATCTACAAGGTTTAAAATCTGTTGAAACAGTAATTAAATCATCAATTAAAAAAAAAATTCCATTTTTAACGCTTTTTACCTTTTCGACAGAAAATTGGAATAGACCAGAAAGTGAGATTAACTTTCTTTTTGATTTAATAAGAAAATCTTTAAAAAAAAAATTAAAAAGCATAGTTAAACAAGGGATAAAAATAAACATAATTGGAAAAAAATCCGGTCTCCCTTTGGATATAAAACGTACTGTAAAAGTAATTGAAAAAAAAACATTATATAACAAAGCAATTACGTTAAATCTTGCCTTGAATTATGGATCCAAGGAAGAAATTATTAATGCCTGCAAATCTTTATTAAAAAAAAATAGAAAAGAAATTAATATTAATAATTTCCAAAAAGCTCTTTATACAAAAGATATGCCAGATCCAGATATTTTAATTAGAACTGGTGGAACAAAAAGATTAAGTAATTTTTTATTATGGCAGTTAGCTTATACTGAAATATTTTTTATTGATAAGTTGTGGCCAGATTTTAACGAAAAAGATTTTAATAAAATAATAACTAAATATATAATTATTAAGAGAAATTTTGGTAAAGTGTAATGAAAAAAGAATTAAAAAAAAGAATAGTCACATCAATAATATTAATGGCAATAGTTTTAAATTGTCTTTTTATTAATAATTACTCATGGCTACTTTTATTAGTATTGGTTTCATCAATTTGTTTGTTTGAGTTCATTAGTTTAATTAAAAAAATTTGGAGAAAAAAACCTGTAATAATTTTATCTATGACTCTAAGTTTTCTTTTTTTGTGTTTATTTATACATACTGCTTATAAATTTAGAGTAGACGAAGGCGTGGATGCTATTTTGTTTTTTTTGGGTATTTGTATATTTTCAGATATAGGTGGTTACATAGTTGGAAAAAGCATTGGTGGTGTAAAACTAACGAAAATTAGTCCTAATAAAACAGTTTCTGGTAGTCTTGGTTCATTTTTGTTTTCTTTATTTCCTCTTGGTATTCTAATGTTTTTAGGTCTTAAAGAAAATTTTTCAGAAAAAATAATTTTATTTTGCTTACTTATATCTTTAGCATGTCAATTAGGAGATTTAATTATTTCTTATTTTAAGAGATTAGCTAATGTTAAAGATACAGGAAAAATTTTACCTGGCCACGGTGGAATGCTTGATAGAATTGATGGTGTAATTTTTGCAATCCCTTCTTTACTTATTATTAGTAGTTTAACATGAAAAAAAAGATTGCAATACTTGGCTCCACAGGTTCAATTGGTAGGTCGACGCTTGAAGTTATAAGTAGAGATAAAAAGAGTTTTGATATAATTTTACTATCTGCTAACAATAATTATAAAAAATTAATCAAACAAGCAAAAAAGTTTAAAGTAAAAAATGTACTAATTAAAAATAAAAATTTTTACTTTAAAGTAAAAAAATCTTTAAAAAAAACAAAAACAAAAGTTTTTACAGGAGATATTTCTTTAAAAAAGATAATTACTACTAAATTGGATTATACAATGTCTGCTGTAGTTGGATTAGCAGGGTTGCAACCAACAATTGACTCCATTAAAATCAGCAAGATAGTGGCTATTGCAAATAAGGAAGCTATTATTTGTGGGTGGCAAATACTATCTAGACTTCTTAAGAAGTACAAAACTGAAGTCTTGCCAGTTGATTCCGAGCACTTTTCTATAATGGAGCTTACTAAGGGAATTAGTAATGAAGATATAGAAGAAATAATTATTACAGCTTCTGGAGGTCCTTTTTTAAATATTCCATTAAAAAGATTAAAAAAAGTAAAACCAAAAGAGGCTATTAAGCATCCAAATTGGAAAATGGGTAAAAAAATTTCAGTAGATTCTGCAAATCTGATGAACAAAGTATTTGAAGTGATCGAAGCACATAAACTTTTTAACTTTGATAAATCAAAATATAAAGTAATGATACACCCTAAGTCATATGTTCATTCAATAATTCGTTTTAAAAATGGTTTAATAAAAATGATTTTATATAACACTGATATGAAAATACCAATTTCAAATATTCTTTATAAAAATAAAAAAAATTTTTTAAAAACTAGTAATATTAAAGTTAAAAACATTAATAATCTTAATTTTCAAAAAGTTAATTCTAAAAATTTTCCATCAATTAAACTTATTAATAAATGTTTTTCTTCAGGACTTTCATCACCTATAATAATTAATGCTGCCAATGAAGTTTTGGTTGATTTATTTTTAAAGGGAAAAATTGAATTTTTAGATATTGTCAAAAATATAAATAAGATTTTAAACCATAAAGATTTCAAAAAGAATGCCAAAAGAAAACCAGCATCAATAAAAGACATACAAATAGCTGATAATTGGGCTAGATTGAAAACTATTAGCATGTGTGTAAGATAACTTTTATGGTCAGTTTTAGAAAAATATCAACATTAATAATTTTATTTTTTGCTTTTTTTAGCGGTAACTCGTACTCAGAAGTAGTAAATAAAGTTGTTGTTAATGGAAATGAAAGAATTTCCTCAGAAACAATAATGGTTTTTGGAGATATTACTGTCGGGGCCAATTATGAAGAGTCTGATATTAATCTATTAATTAAAAAACTTTATGAGACGAACTATTTTTCAAATATATCTGTTGAATTTGAAGATAATAAAATAACTATAAATGTAAAAGAAAATCCAATTGTTTACTCAATAACTTTTAACGGTGAAAAAACAAAAAAAAATGTTGAAAGAATGAAAGAATTTCTTCTAGTAAAAGAAAAAACTTCTTTTGTTAAAAACAATATAAAAACTGATATTAATCAAATAAAATCATTTTATAGAGAATTAGGTTATTATTTTGTAAAAATTGATGCTGAAATTGAAAAATTAGAAAAAAATAGAGTAAATATATTTTATACTGTTGATACTGGAGAAAAAGCTAAAATATCCAAAATTTATTTCTTAGGCGATAAAAAATTTAGAGATACTAAATTAAGAGATGTCATTCTTTCTGAAGAGGCTAAATTTTGGAAGTTTCTTTCAAGAAATATTTATTTAAATAAAAACAGAATAGAAGTAGAAAAAAGATTATTAGTGAATTTTTACAAAAACAAAGGTTATTATGAAGTTGATCTAAAGTCTAGTAATGTTGAGTATTCAGAGGGTGAAGGCTTTGTTTTAACCTATAGTATTAATGCGGGCAAAAAATATAAATTTAAAAAGATTTTTGCTGAAGTTTCCCAATCACTTGATAGCGAAGCTTTTTTTTCATTAGAACCTGAATTTAATGCTTTAGTTGGTGAATATTATTCTCAAACTAAATTACAATCATTATTAGAAAAAATTGATAAATTAAGTGAACAAAAAGAACTCCAATTTGTTAATCATAGTGTGCTTGAAACTTTAGATGATGATGGTGTCGAGGTAAAAATTAATATTTTTGAAGGTAAAAAAATTATAATTGAAAAAATAAATATAGCTGGCAATACTGTTACAAATGATTCTGTAATTAGGGGTGAACTACTAGTAGACGAAGGTGATCCATTTAGTGAACTTCTTGTTAATAAATCAATTAACAAGATCAAGGGTCGAAATCTTTTTGGTAAAATAGATAGAAAAACTCTTCCAGGATCTACTGAAGATTTAAAGATTTTAGAAATATCTGTAGAAGAAAAAGCGACAGGTGAAATTATGGCTGGAGCAGGGGTTGGTACAGAAGGAACAAATTTTATGTTTTCTATTAGAGAAAATAACTGGTTAGGAAAAGGAGTTCGAGTCGATACAGCTTTTAGTATATCAGAGGAAAGAATATCAGGAAACATCGCAGTAACAGATCCAAATTATAATTTTAGTGGCAATTCAGTTTCAACTGCATTAAATGTTTCTGCTACAGATAGAACGGGTACCACAGGTTTTAAAAGTCAAAAATCAGGATTTAGTTTAGGAACAAGTTTTGAACAGTATGAAGATGTTTATGTTTCACCCTCACTATCTCTAAATCATGAAGATATAGAAGCTGAGTCTACTGCCTCTGACAGTATAAAAAAAATGGAAGGAACATATCTTAATTCAGACTTTACTTATGGTATTCTTTTAGATAAACGAAATCAAACTTTTCAAACTACTGATGGGTATTCAGCAAGTTTTTACCAATCACTACCTATAATCCAAGATTCATCGTCAATTTCAAATAGTTTTTTTGTAAATAATTGGCATGAATTCTCAGAGAATGTAATTGGATCACTAAAATTTCAATTAAAGTCAGTTCACGGTATTGATGATGATGTTAGATTAACAAATAGATTATTTATACCCACTAAAAGACTTCGAGGTTTTGAAAGTGGAAAAGTTGGACCTAAGGATGGTAATGATTGGGTTGGAGGTAACTACGTATATGGCTTATCTGCTGAAGCACAATTACCTAACCTTTTACCAGAGTCTTATAATACTGACTTTAGCGTATATTTAGACACAGCAAATGTATGGGGCGTGGATTATAGCAATACAATAAATAATTCTAGCAAACTAAGGTCTTCCATAGGTGTAGCTGCTAATGTATTTACTCCAGTTGGGCCTCTTAGTTGGACATTTTCACAAAACTTGACCAAAGCTTCTTCCGATGTTACTGAAACAATTAGTTTTCAATTAGGAACTTCATTTTGATGAAATATTTTGTAAAATTTTTTGTAATTACTTTTTTTCTTATTATTAGTACAACTGCATTTGCCGAACAAAAAATAGTTGTCTTAGATATGAAATATGTATTAAACCAAAGCACAGCAGGAAAAGGTGCTCAGGATTTTTTAAAAAAAAAATTCCAAGATAATGCAAAAAAGTTTGCTAAATTAGAAAAAGAATTAAAAACCGAAGAAACAGACCTTTTAAAGAATAAAAATAGTTTAAGTGAGGAAGAGTATGCAAAAAAAAGTGAGGAACTAAGAAAAAAAGTTTTCGATTTTCAAACCAAAAGAAGATCATCCTTAGACGAATTAGGAAAACAAAGAGCTGAAGCTAAAAAAATTATGAATGAAAAGATAGAACCTATTTTAAATAATTATATAAATGAAAATAATATTTCAATTATTATTTATAAAAAAAATGTTATAGGTGGATCAAAAGGTTTTGATATAACAGATGTTATTGTTGAAACTCTTAATAAGGATTTCCCGTCGTTAAATTTAAAATAAAATGACAGAAAATGAGTTTTTTGAAAGAAAGGGTCCATTCCCTTTATCAGAAATTATTAAAATAATTGGATGCAATAATAATCTTTCAACAAAAACTAATTTTAAAATACGTAGTTTAGAATCATTAGATAATGCAAGCAATAATGATATGACTTTTTTAAATTCTGGAAAATATCAAGATCTTTCTCTAAAAACAAAAGCTGTAGCTTGTATAACAACTTCAAATCTTTCAAAATTTCTTCCCAAAGAATGTATTAGATTAGATGTTAAAAATGTTTTGTTCGCTGTTACCAAAGTAACTAAAATGTTTTTCCCAAAAGCCGATCTAGACTTTCCAGATGAAAATTTAACATATTCAAATAATATAGAAAATCTATATCCAGAAGTTAAGTTTGGTCAAAATGTTTTAGTCGGAAAAAATGTTAAAATAGGAAAAAATTCATATATCGGAAGCAATTCTATAATTGAGAGCAACGTTAATTTAGGAAAAAACTGTGTAATTGGTTCATTTGTTTCCATAAGAAATTCAATAATTTCAGATAATGTATATATTCAGGACGGTGTAAAAATAGGTGTTAAAGGATTTGGATTTATCCCTGATAAAAATAAAAACACTAGAACACCACATATTGGAAAAGTTATTTTAGAAGAAGGTGTAGAAATAGGTGCTAATAGCACCATAGACAGAGGATCAATTTCAAATACTATTATAGGAAAGAATACATTTATTGATAACCAAGTTCATGTGGCACACAATGTCCAAATGGGAAAAAATTGTATGATTGCTGGCCAAGTAGGTTTTGCTGGAAGTACAACCTTAGGAGACAATGTTGTAATAGGAGGTCAAGCAGGAGTGTCCGGACACCTTGTAATTGGAAACAATGTTAAAATTGGAGGTGGTAGTGGTGTAATAAATAATATTCCAGATAACTCTCAAGTAATGGGTTATCCTGCGATTCCAATAAAAGATTTTATTAAACAAAGAAAAAATAAATGAAAATCAACTCAATTGATAAAAAAAAAATAGAAAGTTTATTACCACATAGAGAGCCAATGTTATTAATTGATAAATTAATAAATATTGTTCATTTAAAATCAGCTACAGCTATAGTGCATGTTAAAAAAACATCATTTTTTGTAGAAGGTCATTTCCCTGGTCAACCAGTTATGCCTGGTGTATTTATTGTAGAAGCTTTTGGACAAGCTGCAGCAGCATTAACAGCGTATGGTATAGATCCTAAGGAGTATGAAAATAAACTAGTATATTTAATGAGTGTTGAAAAAGCACGATTTAGAAGCCCAGTTTTACCTGATTGTGAACTTCACTTGGATATTGAAGCAGTAAGATCTCACGGAAGAGTATGGAAGTACAAGGGTATCGCAAGAGTAAATGAAAAAAAAATGGCTGATGCACAGTGGTCAGCTACTATAGTTGATAAAAATAAATGATTCATAATACAAGCGTTATAGACAATAAAGCCAAAATAGGAAGTAACGTAAAAATTGGTCCGTTTTGTTATATAGGTCCAAAAGTTGAAATTAATGATGGTGTGGAGCTAATCTCAAATATTCATATTGAAGGAAAAACTAAAATTGGAGCAGAAACAAAAATTTTTCCATTTGCTAGTATAGGCACTCAACCGCAAGATTTAAAATATAAAGGTGAAAACAACAGTCTTGAAATTGGATCTAATAATACAATTAGAGAATACGTAACAATTAACCCTGGAACAGAAGGAGGAGGAGGAAAAACTATTATAGGTAATAATTGTTTGTTTATGATTTCATCTCATGTAGCTCACGATTGCCTTATAGGAAATGATGTTGTTATTGCAAATAATGTACCATTAGGTGGGCATGTTACAATAGAAGATTCTGTTGTTATAGGAGGAAATTCAGCAGTTCAACAATTTACAAGAATTGGAAGGTTAGCCATGATAGGCGGAATGACAGGAGTTTTAAAAGATGTAATTCCATTTGGTTTATCTTTTGGAAATAGAAATTATTTAAGAGGTATTAATCTTGTTGGTTTGAAAAGAAAAAAATATGAAAACAAAAAAATAATGGAGTTAAATTCAGCATTTAATAAAATATTTTCATCAAAAAATCTTCACGAAAATTTAGGTAAAATTAACGGAGAATATAAGGGAAATGATTTAATTGCTGAGGTAATAAATTTTATATCAAAAGATAAAAAAAGACCTATTTGCACACCTAATTCTGAATAATGATTGGTCTAATATTTGGGGAAACGCGCTTTCCATTTGAAATTCTAAAAAAAATAAAAAGAGAAAAAATTAAATATTTAATAATTGATTTATCGAAGAAGAAAAAATTTAAAAGAAATAAACATTCACACAATGTTTCCATTGGTCAATTTGGCAAAATTATTAAGATACTAAAAGAAAATAGGTGCAAAAAAGTTTTGTTTGCTGGAAAAGTTATAAAGCCAAATTTTTCTAAGTTAAAATTAGATATTAAGGGTATTTATTATATGCCAAGAATTATAAAAAAATCTAAACTAGGAGACGCTGCCATATTAAAAGAAATTATAAAAATATTAAAACAAGAGAAAATAGATACAATAAACTCATTAACTTTTAATCCTGAGTTAACATTAAAAAAAGGAAATTATTCACGAACTAAACCTAATAAAGAAGATAAAATTGATATTAAAAAAGCAATTACTGCATTAAGTAAAATAGGAAAATATAATTTTAGTCAAGGTGTAGTGGTCAAAGGTGCAAAGATTATTTCTATCGAAGGAAGCGGCGGAACTGAGCAAATGCTAAAAAAAATTAAAAGTAAAAAATTTATAAAAAAAGGTGTTTTAGTTAAATTACCAAAAAAAAAACAAGATTTACGTATAGATTTGCCTACCGTAGGATTAAGAACTTTTGTTCAATGTAAATTGTCTGGACTAAAAGGAATAGTTTTAAAAAGTAAGCAAAATGTTTTTTTAGAAAAAAAAAAATGTATTAATTTTGCTAATAAAAGCAGCATGTTTATAAAAATAATATGAAAAAAATTTTTGTATTAACCGGTGAGCCCTCAGGAGATAAATTGGCTTCAAAAGTTGTTTTCCAACTTAAAAATGCAAGATCAGATATTGAATATTTGTCAGTTGGTGGCGAACATCTAAATTTTTTAGGTGTTAAGTCTCTTTATAAATTAAGTGAGATTACTTATCTTGGATTTACTAATGTTCTATTAAACATATTTAAGATTAAAAGAAAAATAAACGAAACAGTAAAAGAAATTATTAAGTTTAATCCTGATATTTTGCTATCCGTAGATAGTCCTGATTTCACTTTGCGTGTTTCTAAGGAAGTTAAAAAAAAAAATCCTAATATAAAAACAATTCATTTCGTTGCCCCACAAGTTTGGGTATGGAGAGAACATAGAGTTAAGCAACTTAAATCTTACATAGATCATATTTTATTGTTATTTCCTTTTGAAAAAAAATATTTTGACCGAGAGGGTATTAGATCTACTTTTACTGGTCACCCTTTATTGGAAAAATCATCCAAAACCAATGTTGATATAACTCAAATTATAAAAGATAATAAAAAAATCTTTTCTATTTATCCAGGCAGTAGATTGTCTGAAATTAATATTTTATCTCCGATTTTATTTTCGTTTATTAGAAAAATGAATAAAAAATATAAGGATATTTTTTTTGTTTTTCATTCAACATTTGAGCATGTGAATTTAATTCAAAATCTTCTTTTAAAAGAGGGTTTAAAGAATTGTGGTGCAATATATGAAGACAATATGAAATCTCATATACTTCAATCATCTATGTTTGCTGTAACTAAATCTGGGACAATTTCATTAGAAATTTGTAATGCTAAAATACCTTCTATAATTGTTTATAAAATGGGAATAATTAATTTCTTTATTGTGAAAATGTTAGTAAAAGTAAAATTTGCTAATATTATAAATATAGCTGCTAACAAAGAAATTATACCCGAACTGTTACAATCTGATTGTAATTCTCTTAATATCTTTAATACAGTTGATAAACTTTTATCTGATAAAAATGCTTTAGAACAACAAATAATAAAATCTCAGGAAATAATTAGTAATTTTAAAACTCATAAATCTTCTGAAATAGCAAGTTCAGTTATAGTAAACTATTTATAATCTTTTAACCTACTAATAATAACATCTTTTTCAAGCGAGAGTAGAATGTTGTATATACCAGGTCCAAATCTTGACCCTGTTAGAACAATTCTTAATGGTTGACCTACACCTTTAAAATTTGTTTTGTGTTTATCGATTAGCCCTTTAACTATTTTTTCAAGATTATCTTTATTAATTTCTGGCATTTTTTCAAACTTGATTAGAAAGTCTTTTATAATACTTTTGGATGAATTATCTATGAGCTTTAAGTCTTCCTCTGATATTTTAATTTTATCATTTAGAATATATTGTGAGTTTTGATAAATATCTTCTAGTTTTTTAGCTTTATTTTTTAAAAAACTAATAGATTTTATAATTGATTTTTCCTTCGAAGAGTCAATATCACTTTTAAATTTTTTAGAATAAATTTTTAAAAATTTAAATAATTCTTTTTCATCTAAGTGTTTAATGTAGTATTCATTTAAAGAAAGTATTCTAGACATATCTAATTTTGAAGGAGATTTTCCAACGCCTGGTAAATCAAATAGCTTGATACTTTCATCTAAAGTAAAAATTTCTTTATCTTTATGTGACCATCCTAAGCGTAGAAGATAATTTCTTAATGCATCAGGCAAAATACCAATCTTTATATAATCTTCTAAAGTTGAAGCTTTATCTCTTTTAGAGAGTTTAGATCCTTTTTCACTATGTATAAGAGGGATATGTGCAAACTCAGGGACACTCCATTTCATTGCTTCGTAGATTTGTTTTTGTTTAAAAGTATTTATTTTATGATCATCTCCTCTTATTACATTTGTTATTTTCATAAGATGATCATCAACTACTGCAGATAGCTGATAAGTTGGTGTTCCATCTTGTCTTAAGATGATAAAATCTTCAATAATAGAATTTGAAATATTAACCTCTCCTTGAACAAGATCCTTGAGAATTGAATTTCCAGAAATTTTACTTTTGAATCTAATGACTGGTTTAATATTATTTGGAATTTCTACATTTTTAGGATCTCTCCATTTTCTATTATAAACATAAGGTATTCCTTTTTTTTTACATTTTTCTTTCTGTTCTTTAATTTCTTCCTCAGTACAATAACATTTGTATGCGAAACCATTTTTTAAAAGTTCATTAGCAACTTCTTGATGTTTTTTTATATTTTTTGATTGAATATATTCTTCATCATCGTAATTTATTCCTATCCAATTAAGAGAGTCTATAATTTGTTTTTTATACTCTTCCTTAGATCTTTCTTTGTCCGTATCTTCAATTCTTAAATAAAATTTACCCTTTTTATTTTTAGAAAATAACCAATTAAAAAGTGCTGTTCTCACTCCACCAATATGTAAAGGTCCCGTAGGAGACGGAGCAAATCTAGTTGCTACAAAGCTCATAAATTATTATTAGACTATTTTATTGGAAGTTTCTATACAAAGATACCAGAACACCTTGGACTTTTACTCTATCAGGTCCAAAGATTTTAGTTTCATATCTCTTATTTGCACTTTCAAGTGCTACTACTTTACCTTTTCTTCTTATTCTTTTAAGCATAGCCTCGTGATCATCAATAAGAGCAACTACTATTTGACCATTATTTGCAGTATCAGTTTTTTTAACAATTACTGTATCGCCATCATTAATTCCAGCCTCAATCATGGAGTCACCAGATATTTTTAAGCCGAAGTGCTCTCCATTTTTACTTAATTCTTCTGGAAGAGAAATTCTACTAACTTCATTTTGAATTGCCTCGATAGGAGTTCCGGCAGCAATTCTTCCTAAAACAGGAATTTCATTTATATTTTTATTTGTATCTTCGGTATCTAGCCCACCTTTAATTACGCTTGGTGAAAATGAATTATAAATATCGTTAGCACTCGCTGTTTCTGGAAGCTTTATAACTTCTAAAGCTCTAGCTTTATGTGCTAACCTTTTAATAAAGCCTCTTTCTTGTAGAGCAGAGATTAGTCTATGGATTCCAGATTTTGATTTTAAATTTAATGAAATTTTCATTTCTTCATAAGAAGGTGAAATTCCAGTTGATCTTAATTTCTTGTTAATAAATAAAAGCAGGTTTTTTTGTTTTTTTGTAAGCATAGAACAAATATCGTACATCTAACGTTCTACAAAAGTTCTCATTATTATACAATAGATTAAAAATCAATGAAATTGGGGGTTATTTAGCTAAAGCAATGAAAAAATTGAGTTATTTTCCATGTTTTTTAGGAGTGATTCACCAACTAAAAAGGTTTTAATTTTGGTTTTTTTTACAATTTCTAAAAGTTCTCCACTTGCTTTTATTCCGCTTTCAGAAATCAGAGGGTTCTTATGGCTAGCTAAAATATTATAAATATCAAAAGTTGTATTAATATCAATTTTTAAATTTTTAAGATTTCTATTGTTAATTCCAATTAAAGCATCTTTGAATTTTAAAGAATTTTTAGCTTCCTCTTTATTATGAACTTCAACAATTACTGACATATTTAATTTTAAGGCATTTTCATATAATTGGTTAGCAGTTTTCTCAGAAACAGCAGCAAGAATTATTAAAATTGCATCAGCCCCATAGCTCCTTGCAAGAGGTACTTGAAAAGAATCAATAAAAAAATCCTTACATAAAACAGGTAAATTTATTTTTTGTTTAATTTTATGTATATGAATTAAATTACCTTGAAAAAAATCCTCTTCTGTAAGTACAGATAAACAAGTTGATTTATTATCATAATATATTTTTGCAATATTAACTGGATTATAATTTGGGATAATTATACCAGCTGATGGGCTGGCTTTCTTAATTTCAGCAATAAGTGATATTTTGTCTCTAATTATGTTATTTTTGATCTTTTTTTTAAAATCTATAAAATTTTTATTTTCTTTTATTTTTTCGTTTAAAGATTCTATAGAAACAGTTTTTTTTAAATCATTTAATTTTTCTACTTTTTTTTTAATTATTTTATTTAAGATATTTTCAGCCATTTTGTATCTTTTTTAAGTGATCATAAGTTTTTCCAGTTAATATATGTTCCCTTGATTTATTATAAGCATCAATAAACTTATTAAATCTTTCTGACACAATAAGACCAGCAGCAGCATTTAAGCAAACAGCTTTGGAAAAATCATTATCTTCACCTTTAAAAATATTAATTATTTGGCTTGCATTAAATTCATCATTATCACCTATTAAATTTTTAAAATTATCTGCATTTATTTTTAAATCTTTTGGATCAATGACAAACTCAGACATTTGGTTATTTTTTATTTCTACTACGTTTGTTTTTGCATAAGGAGATATTTCATCTAATCCATCTTCACTATTTACAATCCACGCAAATTTAATATTTAGATTTCTTAGGCTATCTCCAAAAATTTTCAGTAATTTTTTATCATAAACACCAACAACTTGTCTTTGAACAAGAGCCGGGCTGCTTAGCGGTCCAATCATATTAAATATAGTTCTTTTTCCTATTTTTTTTCTAGTAGGGCCCACATATTTCATTGCACTGTGGTAATTTGGAGCGAACATAAATCCAAAGTTATATTTATTTATATATTTTTCTATATCCTCTGGTTCTAAATTAATTTTTACCCTTAATTTTTCAAGAACATCACCAGATCCACATTTAGAAGAAACTGCTTTATTACCATGTTTAGCAATTTTAATACCCATGCTGGCTAACAATAAAGCAGATGCAGTCGAAATATTTAAAGTATTTTTTCCATCGCCGCCAGTTCCACAAGTATCTATACAATCACTAACATTTACTCTTTTAGACTTATTTCTTAAAACATATACTCCACCTGCTATTTCACTTGAAACCTCACCTTTATTTGACAATAAAGTTAAAAAGGTAAAAATTTCATCTTCTGAAGCTTTTCCATCCATTAAAACTTCAAAAGCAATTTTACTTTCTTCAAAATTTAGATTTTCTTTTTTTTTTAATTTTTTTATAAATTTTTCCATTTACTTATAATATAAAAAATTTTTTAATAACTTTATACCTTCTAAAGTTTTAATACTTTCAGGGTGAAATTGAACTCCATGAATATTATATTTTTTATGCATTATACCCATAATTACTTTATCTTTGGTTTCTGCAGTTATTATAAGATCTTTTCCAAGATTATTTCTATCAATAATTAGACTATGATATCTAGTTCCAATTATTTTTTTTTTAAACCCCTTAAAAATTCCTTCTCCATTATGATTTATTATACTAGTTTTTCCATGCATTAATTGCTTAGCTTCTATGATTTTAGAATTAAAATTTTGTCCTATAATTTGATGACCTAAACACACACCTAATATTGGAATAGATTTATAAAAATTTTTAACAATATTTAGACAATTTCCAGCTTGATTTGGATTACCTGGTCCTGGGGAAATAACAATTTTTTTATATCTATTTTTTTTAATGTCTTTAATTTGTATTTTATCATTTCTATAAACATCAACTTTACATTTTAAAGATGAAAGATAGTGATATAGATTGTATGTGAAACTATCATAATTATCTATTAGCAAAATTTTCATTTTAATTTAAAGAGCTAATTAAAGCTTTTGCTTTATTAATTGTTTCCAAATATTCATTTTCTGGAATGCTATCAGCTACGATTCCAGCACCAGATTGAATATAAAATTTTTTATTTTTAATTAATGCAGTTCTTAATGCTATACAAGTGTCAAAATTTTTATCGGCTGAAAAATAACCAATTGACCCTGCGTACATTTTTCTTTTAGACTTTTCAAGTTCATCGATAATTTCCATTGCGCGTATTTTTGGTGCCCCAGTAACAGTGCCTGCAGGAAAACCAGCAAGCATCGTGTCAAGCATTGATTGTTTTTTATCAAACTTACCTTCAACATTTGAAACAATATGCATTACATGTGAATATTTTTCTATTCTAAATTTTTCAGTAACTTTTACAGTATTAATTTTTGAAACTTTACCAACATCATTTCTACCTAAATCTAAAAGCATAAGATGTTCAGACAACTCCTTTTTATCCTTTAAAAGCTGCTCTTTATAAAATTTATCTTTTTTAGCATTTGAGCCTCGAGGTCTAGTTCCTGCTATAGGGCGAATTGTAATTTTGTCATTTCGCAGCCTAACTAATATTTCGGGACTGCTCCCAATTATTTGAAAGTCTTCAAAATTGAAGAAAAACATAAAAGGAGATGGATTTTTAATTCTTAGTTTTTTGTATATTTCTAAAGGTTCTTTATTTAATTTAGTTTCAAATCTTTGACTAAGAACTACCTGAAAAATATCCCCTTTTTTAATATATTTTTTTGCTTTTAAAACATTATTTTTAAATTTTTTTTTTGAAATATTCGATTTTACTAGAATTTTTTTACTTTTATATATTTTGTTAGCATTAATATAAGTTGAATCAAAAGCTAAATTTTTTAGAAAATCTATATTTCTTTTTTGTTTTAAAAAATATTCGTCATAATTATTAATTTTTTCGTCCGAAAAACAATTCTTTATAAAGTAAATTTCTTTATCTACGTTGTCATGTATAATAATAGTTTTAGGTCGCATTAACCGGATATCAGGTATTTTTAAATCGTCTACACAATTATTGGGTATTTTTTCAATATACCTAATTATGTCGTATGAAAAATAACCAACCAAAAGAGAACAAAGTGGTGGAATATTTTTTGGTAATTGAAAGTTAAAATCTTCAATAAGTTTTTTTAAAAAAGTATAGGGGGATCTTTTTATACTTTTTTTTTTATTATTTTCAAATACATAAATATTTTTATTTTTAAATTCCCATATTTTATCAGGATCAGCTCCAACTATTGTATATCTTCCTCTAATCCTTCTTTTTTCAACAGATTCAAATATAAAGCTATTTTTTTTTATTAAGAAATTATTAATTATATTTTCTATAATTTTATTACTTTTGCATTTAGTTTTAGTGAATATTATTTGGTTTTTTTTATTTTGATGTTTTTTTTTAAAATTAATTAGGCTTGTATTAATATTCATTAATTATAATAACTTTTTACTGTATCTAAAGCTTGGTAATTAATATCAATTTTATATTTCTTTTTTATATAACTATCATATGAGTTATAGAGTTCGTTGACGATCTTTCTTTTTGCTAAATCAAAATATTCAGGATACTCGGCAGAGCTTGCGTTTATAGATGCATTTTTTATTTCATCGATATAAATCAAAAAGTTTTCAGCTAATCCTATATCACTAACTACAATTACTGAATTTTTTGGATAAGCATAAACTTGATTCACGACTTGTTGATCTATTTTTTCATTATCTTTTTGGCTATTTAGATTTATCTCTTTTATATTTACATTTTTTTCTTTAGAAAATTTATCAAAATCATCTTTTACAAAATTATTTTTATTAATTTTAGCAATTAATTCAGTAATTAATTTTCTTTTAACGTTTTTTACCATATCTAATAATATTTCCTTTTTTATTGATACATCTTGAAAATTTTTTTGGACACTTTCAGTTTTAATTAATTCAACAATAAAATATTTATCCTTAGTTTCAATTAAAGCAGTAGGCTCAACTTCTTCTAGTGAGAAAATTTTTGTTAACAAAGATTTTGTAATTTCTTTTTGTGTTTTTGAATTAATATCTTCCCCTAAATCATTTATTGTGAATGAGTTTGGTTTTTCTAAATTAAATTTTTGAATAATATAATTTAGTTTTTTTCCTGAAAATATTAAATCATCTATCTCATCAATTTTTTTAAAAAATAAATCATTAAAATCATTATTGTTAATTAATTTTTTTGGATTTAATTCTATTATGTTTATAGTTTTATAGATTTTATTGTATTTATTTTTATTATCATTAAAAAAAGTTTTAATTTGATCTTCAGAAAAATTTAATTGTTTTTGAAAAGCGTCATTTAGATTTATTAGTTGAATTGACCTTTGTTGATTAATTTTGTCATAACTTGCATTTACCAAAAAATTAGATGGATACACTCCGCCGCTAACAAAATTCAGTAATTGTTTCTTTTTTTCTTCTTTTAAAATAATAGACTCAAAGGCAGTAGCAGTAATATTATTTTTTAGTAAAAATTTTTCATACTCTGTTCTTGAAAATTTATTTTCTCTTTTAAATTGCACTTGATGTTTAATTAGTTTAGCTAGTGAACTATCAGATAATTTAATTTCAAAATATTCTATTTCCTTCTCCATTAATTTTTCAGCAATAAATGAATAAAGAAATTCATCAATATCTTTTGATTCAACTTTTTTAGTCGCTGTATTTTGCATAAAATTACTAAAGTCTTCAATTGAATATTTTTCCTTATCAATTACAACAACAACATTTTTACTTCCACCTAAAATAGAACTACTCATACCCCAAAATACAAAAGGAATTATAATAATACCTAAAAGTATTTTTGCATAAATTGTGCCAGAAAATTTTCTAAATTGTCCTATCATTTTTATTAAGGTTATTTTATTTTATTGTTATATATTTAGATACTCTATAAATTAAATTTTGAATCATGACAAATAAATTAAAGTATTTCGTTGGAAATTGGAAAATGTTTGGTGATTTTAGTGATTTTAAAATCATAAATAAAATAAACCAATTCACGAATAAATCTAAAAAAAAATTGAGCAAAAAGAAGATTGTTATATGCGTTCCAAATACATTGATACTTTTTTTTAAAAAGAAACTTTCATCAAAACTTATTTCGCTTGGAGCCCAAAATTGTGATCATTATGAAAATTATGGGCCTTTTACAGGATCTGTAAGTTCTAAGATGTTAAAAGAAGCTGGAGCTGAATATATAATTTTAGGCCATTCTGAAAATAGAAAAAGAGGTGAAACAAATAAATTAATTAAGAAGAAAATTATCTCATCTCTAAACCAAAACTTAAATGTAATTTTTTGTATTGGAGAAACTTCTCATGAAAAAAAAAATAATAGAACCTTTAATGTTTTGAGTAAACAATTAAGAGAATCAATT
>SHAO01000024.1 GCA_004213215.1 Candidatus Pelagibacterales bacterium
CCTGCATTTCTCTAGTTGAATACCCTCTTTGCTTTAATAGCATAATTTCGTCATCAAGCTCCCAAAATGATATTGTATCAAGGTTAGAATATAAACTTTTTATCTTCTTGATATCGTACATGCTATAATAGAAAGGTTCTTTTATAGGTTCATTTAATTCTACCCCGTCGGCATCTATTACTTTTATATTTTTTAAAACCCATCTTAATGTAGCTATATTGGCAGAGTCGGCCTCAATTCTTCGAGAAAAATTATTACTCTTATCAAACTCATAAATAGTTACACCTATTAAATTTTCTTTTTCTAAGTTAGAGGCTCTTATCATATAATTTGAATTCAAACCTTTTTCTTTAATCCATATTCCGTTTACTGTAACTGTAGCAAGGTAGTCTTGTTCTTTTTCATGATTTCCTTTTATTGTTTCGTATTTCTTTACTAAAAAGGATGTAACAGGATTTAGTGCAGTCACAAAAAAAATACCTAAAATTATTGATAAAATACTAGGAATTAAAATTACTGAAATATTTGATTTTCCAGAAACATTAATGACTGTTAATTCTTCAGTTTTCCTTATTTTTAAAAAAAACCAAATTCCAGATATTAAGATCACAAATGGAAAAAAATTATTTAATAAACTTGGAACAAATAAAAGTGATAACAAAATAGGAGTGAATATAGTCACACTAAAATCTTTAAAAAAATTTATTTCTTCAAATATATTCATAATAAAACCAAGCAGAAAAAAAATAATACTTGTAATAAATACAGTTTTAATAAATTCTTTACAAAGATATTTATTTAATAAAAAAGATCTAATCATTATTAATGTTGTAAATTTTCATATTTAAATTTTCTTAATAAAGTAAAATAAATAATTGGTACCATTCCTATAGGAATTAAATAATATATAAGGGTATGATTCCAAGATATTCCAGAATATCTAACAGATATTTCAGCAGCAGCAAGAATTATGAAACCAACAAAAAAACAAAGATATTTATTAATGTGATAAAATTTTCTATCTCTTCGAGATTCAAGAAGAAAACTACAAATTAAAGCTAACAACGGCATATAAAGTGGCATACCAAATCTTTTATTGATTTCTATTTTTGTATTCATTCTAGTTTTTTCTGTTGGATTACAATTATGTAAGTTTAAATTTTTACTTCCTAAACAACGTAAAATTTGAATAGTTGGGGTTTCTTGTATTTTAGGTTCGGTAATACTTTTAGTAGAAATTCCAGAAATATTTAATGATGTTTTTTCAAATTTGACAATATTAACTTTACCAACATCATTTACTTTTTGAATATTTCCGTCAAATAAGATTAAGCTTTTTTTATCTTCGCCTATATATCCAGACTTAGCAAAAATTGTAGAAGATACATCACCTGTTGTAGATATAAAGTTACTCTCATCTCTTATAAAAATATTTTTATAAACTTTATCGCTCGTTTTATCTTCAATAAATATTGTAAGACCCTCTACAGTATCATTAAATTGTTTCTCTTTAAACATAGAGGAGACAAATTCTAATTTTGAGTTTTTTAATAGAGTTCTTGATAAGTTTAATAACGTTGGGTTTATAGCTGAAGTTAATATTAGCTGAATAAAAACAATTATAAGAGATATATAGACTAAGTGATTAACAACTAAAATTTTATTTAAACCAGATGTCCATAGTATTATTAGTTCATTATCTTTTTCTAATTTTAGAATTGTTAGCGTGATAGATATTAAAAAGGAGAAAGGAATTAATTTAGTTAATACTTTAGATAGTGTTAAAAAAGAATATGAAAAGTAAACGCTAAAGGCATGCCCATCCTCAATAACGAGATCTAAGAAGTTTACGGCTTGTACAGACCAAATTATCGCAGCTAAGGCAAATAAAGTTATTGTAAAATATCTGATAAATTCATAAAAAATATATTTGTAAATTGTCTTTTTCATAGTAAAAGTTGTATTATATAGTTAATAAATCAACTTTGATTAGAATTCAATTTATACGTTAACGAAAGGAAAAATGGTTAATTTTACAAGTAGTTTGAGTCCAGACAGCGATGGTTTTGCAGTATTTGTCAATGACAATTATGCCTATAAAGACAAAAAAGGTATTTTATCAAAAAACTTAGCTCAAAAAATTAATTCTTATATCGATATATTAAAAGCTAGTAAAAATCAGGATGAGATAAATTCCTTTGATATCTCTAATAAGCAAAAATGTTTTATTATTAAAGTTAAAACAAAATATGAGAGTTTCTTTCCACAAGAAATTGGAGCAAGTTTTTTTTCACATATAAAAAAAATAAAAGATATAAAAAAAATTGACTTATATATAGACAGTTTAGCTTTTGATAAGCAAAAATTTTTGAATTTTTTTTCACAGTTTTGTTTTGGTTTTAACCTAAAGAGTTATACATTTAGTAAATACAAAACAATTAACAAAGATAAGATAGATAAAAAAATTAATTTTAAAATTATTACTTCCAATAAAACTGAACTACAAAATAAATATAAATATTATGATTCAATCAAGGAAGGTGTTTTTCTTACTAGAGATTTAGTTTCAGAACCACCCAATGTGTTGAATCCAAAAAGATATACAGAAGAAATAAAAAAACTTTCAAAATTAGGTTTAAAAGTTGAAATTTTAAATGAAGCAAAGCTCAAAAAATTAGGTATGCATTCTTTATTGGGGGTTGGGCAAGGAAGTGAAAATGAAACTTTTTTAGTCGTTATAAAATGGAATGGTGCTAAAAGTAATTTTGGAAAACCTCTAGCATTTGTTGGTAAGGGAGTTTGTTTTGATACAGGAGGAATTTCTATAAAACCAGCAAGATTTATGGAAGAGATGAAATATGATATGGGAGGTTCAGCTGTAGTAGTTGGTTTAATGAAAAGTTTTGCACTTAGAAAAGCAAAAGTAAATGCTGTAGGCGTAGTAGGTTTAGTTGAAAATATGCCAGACGGAAACGCCCAAAGACCTGGTGATATTGTTAAATCTTATTCTGGAAAAACAATAGAAGTACTTAACACTGATGCTGAAGGAAGACTTGTTCTTGCAGATGCATTAACTTATACAGAAGAGAAATTTAAACCAGAATTTATTATTGATTTAGCTACATTAACGGGGGCAATTATAATGGCTCTGGGTGAAGAGTATGCTGGATTGTTTTCAAATAATGATGAACTTTCGAAAAAAATTTTTGAAGCTAGTGAAAATGTTAACGAAAAAGTTTGGAGATTGCCTTTGCATAAAAATTATGACAAGTTAATGGACTCTTCCATAGCAGATGTACAGAATATAAATTATGCAGGAGGAGCAGGGTCGATTACAGCTGCTCAATTTTTACAAAGATTTATTTTAAAGAAAACACCATGGGCTCATTTAGATATAGCAGGAATGGCATTTTCTAAAAAAGCTGCAAATTTAAATCCGGGTGGAGCAACAGGATTTGGAGTTACGTTATTAAATGACTTAGTAAAAGAAAATTACGAATAAGATTATAGATTATGACTGAACAAACTTTATCAATTATTAAACCTGATGCTGTAGAAAGAAATTTAGAAAATGATATTAAGAATTTTTTTGAAAAAAATAACTTAAAAATTATTAAAACTAAAAAAGTAAAAATTTCAAAAGAAGAATCTTCAGATTTTTATAAAGTACACCAAACAAAACCGTTTTATATTGATTTATGTAATTATCTATCATCTGGGCCAATAGTAGTAATGATATTGGAAGGAGAAAATGCAGTAAAAAAAAACAGGCAATTAATGGGGGCTACAGATCCAAAAAAAGCAGAAGAGGGAACTTTAAGAAAGATGTATGGTCTTTCAATAGATAAAAATTCTATCCATGGGTCTGATAGTATTGAGAACGCAAAAATAGAAATAAATTTTTTCTTCAAATAATTAATTATTTAAAAATTGAAATTATAGATTGGGGATAAATCTTATGTTCCTGCCTTAAAATTTTTTCTTTAAGTGAGTTTTCTGTTTCATTTTTATTTATTAAAACTCTTTTTTGTAAAATAATTTTTCCTGAATCAACTGATGGTGTTACAAAATGAACAGTACAACCAGAATACTTTTCTTTAGTTTTTAAAACCCTGCTATGAGTGTTTAATCCTTTAAATTTTGGTAATAGAGAAGGGTGAATATTTATGATTTTATATCTAAAATTTTTTATAAAATTTTTTGATAAGACTTTCATAAAACCAGCCAAACACAACAATTTTATATTTTTTTTTTTGATTTCGAGTAAAGAATTTCTTTCAAATTTTTCTTGTTTATCGTAAGGAAAAAATTTAAATGGAATGTTATATTTTTTAGCGAGCTTTAGTCCATTAGCTTTAATATTGTTAGATATAATTAACTCAATTTTAATTGGAAAATTATAATCTCTAGAACTTTTTATTAGAGATTTAAGATTTGAGCCTTTGCCAGAAATAAAAACACATGACTTTGTTTTATTCACCATCGCATTTTACCAATAGTTTTAATTTTTGATTTTTCTTTAGATATAAAACCTATTTCATATGGCTTATATTCTGCAGTAAAAATCTTTTTGATTTGTTTAACATTTTTTTTATTTGAAATTAGGCAAAACCCTACACCACAATTAAAAGTTTTTAACATTTCAGAATCTTGTATATTATTTTTTTTTAGCCATTTAAAAATAGGTTTAGTTTTAATTTTTGATAAATCAATATTTAAGCATAAATCATCTGGTATAACTCTAATTGTGTTATTTAATAATCCACCACCAGTTATATTTGCGCAACCATTTATTAATTTTTTTTTATTAATTTTATTTAATTCTTCCACGTAAATCTTTGTTGGCTTAATTAAATCTTTTTTAAGGTTAAAAGGTAAATGTGAATTTTTTTTCATTAAAATGCGACGAACAAGAGAAAAACCATTTGAATGTAAACCAGATGAAGGTACAGCTAAAACAATATCATTTAATTTAATTCTATTTTTAGTTAATAATTTTTTTTTTTCTACCAAGCCAACAGCAAAACCAGCAATATCAAATTTATCTTTATTGTAAGTACCTGGCATTTCTGCAGTTTCACCACCAAGTAAAGCGCATCCAGATAATTTACACCCATGAACTATACCGTCTAGAATTTTTTTAACTTTATTTAATTTAAGTTTATTAACCGCAATGTAATCAAGGAAAAAAATTGGTTTCGCTCCCTGAACTATCAAGTCGTTCACACACATAGCAACTAAGTCGATTCCAATTGTATTATATTTTTTAAACATATTAGCAATTTCAATTTTGGTGCCAACTCCGTCTGTGGACGAAACAATAATAGGATTGGTCATTTTTTGCTGCGATAAGTCATAAACTGATCCAAAACTACCAATATTCTTAAAAGATTTTTTTTCGGTATTTTTTTTGTAAGTTTTTCTTGATATTTTAGATATGTAATTTACTAATTTGTCAGCAGCTGCCATATTAACACCGCTTTTTTTATAAGTATTATAGATCTTTTTCATGAAAAACTTTTTATTATTTAAACATTTAGCAAACTCTCAA
The DNA here is from genome assembly GCA_004213215.1 of Candidatus Pelagibacterales bacterium. Taxonomy (GTDB): domain Bacteria; phylum Pseudomonadota; class Alphaproteobacteria; order Pelagibacterales; family Pelagibacteraceae; genus AG-414-E02. The sequence goes on from SHAO01000024.1 coordinate 5,552, forward strand.
AGAGAATATATTTTTATTTTTTTAACAGCAACCATATTTTTATTCACCACGTATACAAAAAGTTTTTCAGAGGAAAATGTATTCACTATAAATAATGTTCAAGTAGAAGGTGATATAAATTTAAATTTCTCTAGGGATAAATTTCTAAATATGGCTTTTCTAGATTCTTTTGAAACACTAATGACAAAAATTTTATTAACTAGAGATTTAAAAAAAGTAGAAAATGTTAAATTAGAAAAAATTAAAAAACTAATGAGCGGATTTCAAGTATTAGAAGAAAGCTATAGCAAAGATGAATATAAAGCTAATTTTAAAATTATATATAATGATGCAAAAGTTAAAAAATTTCTAAGTGAAAAAAATATTTCATTTTCACAACCAGATAAAATATCAGTAATATTTTATCCTGTACTTTTTATTAATGATGAGATTCAAAGTTTTAATGAAAATTTTTTTTATAAAAATTGGACTCAAGTAGTAATTAAAAATGAAATAATAAATTTTCTACTACCAATAGAAGATTTAGATGATGTCTCAAGAATAATGAAAATGAAGGATAGGATAGAAGAGCTAAATATTGATACTTTCGTAAATAAGTATGATGTAAAAAATTATGTATTTGCACTAATGGACTACAAAAATAAGAAGTTAAATATACATCTCAAAACAAATTTTAACAGTAATGTAAACAGCAAAAATATTTTTTATGATCTTAAAGATATGAAAAATCAATTAGAATTAAACCTTATATTAAAAGATTTAAAATTAAATATCTCAGATCTTTGGAAAGAAGAAAATCTCATTAATCTTTTAATGCCATTATCTATAAAACTAAAGTTTGAACACAAAAATCTTCAAGATCTTGATGAACTTAGAAATATATTAAAAAAAATAAATATAATTGATAATTATGCTTTAGAAGAATTTGATGTTAATAATTCTTTTTTTAAAATATATTATTATGGAGATCCAAAAAAACTTAAATCACAATTATTGAAATTGGGATATAGATTAAAAAACAATCAAGGTTTTTGGCAACTTTACTTAAATGAATGATCAGTTAATTTTAAAATTCCCTACACATAGGGCTTATAAAAAGGAAGATTTTTATGTTTCGCCTAGCAATCAAGAAGCATATGATTTTATTAATAGTTGGCCAAAGTGGATTAAAAGAATTGTAAATATTTTTGGACCCTATGGTTCAGGTAAGTCACATTTGGCATCTATTTTAAAAAATAAAACATCTTGCTTGTTAATTGAATCAGACGATCTAAATGATAAAACTTTTTTAAAATTTAAAACTAAAGAAGCCTTAATAATTGAAAATTTTGACGAAAAAATATCAGAAAGATTCTTATTTTCGTTGTGGAATATGGCATTACAAGATAATAAATATTTTTTAATAACTTCAAGAAAGCCCATTAATTCGTATAAGTTTAAGTTAAATGATTTAACATCCAGGATTAACAGTAGTTTGATAATTGGTATAAAGCTTCCAAGCGATGATTTAATTAGCGTGATTTTAATGAAAAATTTTTCTGATAAACAAATTAAAGTAGAAAAAAAACATATTGATTATATTTTAAAAAGAATTGATAGGTCATATGAAAAAATATCTCAATTTATTTTAATTTTGGACAAATATTCATTAAAAAAAGGAAGTCCATTCGGCTTAAAATTGATTAAAGAAGTCTTAAAAATGATATAAATTTTCTAAAAGGAATCACTTTGCATAAATATAGAACTCATACATGTTCAGAAATCACCAAGAAAGATGCTGGCGCAACTGTTAAGCTTTCTGGTTGGATACATAGAAAAAGAGATCATGGAAATCTTCTTTTTTTTGATTTAAGAGATCACTTTGGATTAACACAGTGTGTAATGGAAAATAGCAATAGCTTTTTTAAAATTGCAGAAAAAATTAAACCTGAATCTGTTGTTTCTGTCGTTGGAAAAGTAATCAGTAGATCTTCGGATTCTGTAAATAAAGATTTGTTTACTGGAGAAGTCGAAGTAAAGATTTCTTCTTTTGATATTCTATCAGAATCTAAAGATTTACCAATGCCCGTATTTGGAGAACAAGACTACCCGGAAGAGACAAGATTAAAATATAGATTTTTAGATTTAAGAAGAGAAGAAATGCATGAAAACATTATTTTAAGATCTAAAGTTATTTCTTTTATAAGAAATAAAATGATAGATAGTGGTTTTTTAGAATTTCAAACTCCAATATTAACTGCTTCAAGTCCAGAAGGAGCAAGAGATTTTTTAGTTCCAAGCAGAGTCCATCCTGGAAAGTTTTATGCATTACCACAAGCACCTCAACAATTTAAACAAATGGTAATGATTTCTGGTTTTGACAAGTATTTTCAAATAGCTCCATGTTTTAGAGATGAAGATGGGAGAGCTGATAGAAGTCCGGGCGAACACTACCAATTAGATATTGAAATGGCATTTGTTGAACAGGATGATGTTTTTAAAATAGTAGAACCACTTTTTTTTGAGCTATTTACCAAATTTGGAAAAGGAAAAGAAGTTTCAAAAAACCCATTTAAAAGAATTACGTATAAAGATTCAATGTTGAAGTATGGTACAGACAAACCTGATTTAAGAAACCCTATTGAAATAGTTGATGTGACAGAAATTTTTAAAAGAGATGATGTTAAATTAGATATTTTTAAAAAAGTAATACAAAAAGGTGGAATAGTACGTGCTATAGCTGCACCAAATACATCTTCAAAGCCCAGAAGTTTTTTTGATGGATATAATAATTGGGCTAAAGAAGAAGGAGCAAAAGGTTTGGGTTACATTATATTAGAAAAAAATAAAGATAAGTTTGTTGGTAAGGGACCTATAGGAAAATTTTTTTCTGAAGATGCTATTAACTTGTTAGTTAAAGCTTGTAAACTAAATGATAAGGATTCAGTATTTTTTTCTTCTGACAGAATAAATGAAGTTGAAAAAATTTCTGGTATTGTTAGACAAAAATTAGGAAAGGATTTGAACCTTATAAATAACAAAAAATTTGAATTTTGTTGGATAACAGATTATCCAATGTATCAATACGACGAAAAGGAAAAAAAAATAGATTTTAGCCATAACCCCTTTTCAATGCCTAAAACTGATATTAAAAATTTTGATAAAGTAGACCCTTTATCTATTTTTGCTTATCAATATGATTTGGTATGTAATGGTTGCGAAATATCTTCTGGAGCAATCAGAAATCATTTACCAGACTTGATGTATAAAGTTTTTTCAAAGGTTGGTTACTCTAAATCAGAAGTAAATTCAAAGTTTGAAGGTATGATTAAAGCTCTCTCATATGGAGCTCCTCCACACGGGGGTATGGCTCCAGGTATAGATAGAATTGTTATGTTATTGGCGGAGAAAGAAAATATAAGGGAAATTACTCTGTTTCCAATGAATCAAAATGCCCAGGATTTATTAATGGGGGCACCATCTGATTTGAATGAACCTCAACTTAAAGAATTGAATATTAAAGTTATAGAAAAGAAGAAATAATTTTTATTTATTACTTTTTAAATTAATCCTGATATTACTAAGATCTACAAGTTTATCTTTGTAATTACTTCTAATAAACCCTTTGCTTGTAATACCTTTTACTAATTTTAAAAACGTATCTTCATTATCACTACTTACCATTTTATCGTCATTAATTTTATTAATTGAAGGAGTGTGAGCAAGGTCCTCCCTACCTAAATAAGATATAGCAAGTTCTCTGAAAATATAATCAAGAATTGAAGATGCGCTTAGTATTCTATCATTACCTTTTATTTCTCCTGATGGTTCAAATTTTGTTTCAATAAAAGCATCCACAAATTCATCCAAAGGCACTCCATATTGCAGACCTAAAGATATGGCTATTGCAAAATTATTCATTAAAGCCTTAACAAGCTCACCCTCTTTATTCATATCAATAAAAATTTCGCCAACTTTACCATCGTCATACTCTCCGGTATGCAAATAGATTTTATGGTCACCTATACTAACTTTTTGAATATAACCCTTTCTTCTATCAGGCATTTTAGATCTATCATTTGTTTTTTTATTATGAAAAATATTTTGTTTTATACCGCTGTTGTCAATTTTGTTTAAAGTTTCTAATTTTTCAGAATTAACTATTTTTTCATTCACAATGGAAGAAATGTCAGGTACATTTTCCTCTTCCAAACTACTTTGGTTATTATTAATAATTTCTTTCTTATTTGCTGTTTTAGTTTTTCTATTATTTAGTTTTACATCAATTATCTTTACTTCTCCGTCATTTCTGTTTTCAAGTTCAGACAATTTTTTATCATTTAGCTCATTAAGTGTATGAGTAATTTTGAAGGTACACGTATAAAAGGTTTCAACTATATACTTTGACATAATTCAGGTAAGTTTAAGCATTTGATATTTTTTATATAAAGATAACATTAATATGATATATACTAATTACATTTCAAGTCTAACAAATTATTTACAATTTTTAATTGTGTGGATTTTTGAATTTGTAAAAAAATATAATTGACAAAAAACGAATCAAAAGAAGTTGCATATGGATTTTTTAAAACAAATATTCACTTGGTGGCATAAGCAAACAGTAGGAACTTTTATTTACACCTTATTTGTAGGAAAATTTGTTGGTGAGGATGATTTTGGAAATAAATATTATTCTAATAAAAAAGGAAAAAGGTGGGTGATATATAAGAAAAATATAGAATCATCAAAAATTCCTCCATTATGGCATTCTTGGATACATAATCTCACAAGAAGCGTGCCTTCTGATAATATAAAAAAATATTCATGGCAAAAAGATCACCAAGAAAATCTAACAGGAACAAAAAATGCACACAAACCAGAAGGATCTTTGTCAGCTAACGTAAAAAAAGATATGAAAAAATATGAATCTTGGAAAGCATAAAATTTTTATTTTTATTGTTTACTTTTTATTTGTCAGTAGTTCTTCAGTTTTTTCAGCTGATAAAATTGAATCAGTTCCTTTAATTAATTTAGAAGATCTATCGCCAACTTTTGAAGAAGATAAGGATGAATTAGAAAAAATAGAAAATAAAAATGTTAATACAAATAATAGTGAGGATAATTTAAAAAAGTCTAATGAAAAAAAAGATAATAAAATTTATATTAATTTAAAAGCTTTAGATAAAATAACAGCAAAGACATCCGCTATAAGATTAGCTGTAGGTGAAAAAAAATTTTTTGGACCTCTTGAAATTAAAGCCTTAAAATGTCAATTATCAGAAAATAACGATTCTACTGACACAGTAGCTTATTTACAAGTTAAAGATTTATCAGCCAAGGATAATAATCAAGTTTTTTTATTCAACGGTTGGACTTTTGCGTCTAGTCCTACTTTACAATCAATAGACCATCCAGTTTTTGATTTATGGATTACAAGCTGTGAAAATATCTAATAAAAACTTTCTTTAGAAAGCCAATTTACATCAAAATCAGAATTAATAAATTTTTTATGGTTGAGTATTTTCTTATGTAAATCAATTGTTGTTGTAATACCTTCAATTACAAATTCACCTAAAGATCTTTGAAGTCTCTGTATAGCTTCTTCTCTATCTCTTCCTTGACATATAAGTTTACAGATTAAACTGTCGTAGTATGGTGTAATTTTACAACCTTGAAATATTGCACCATCCACTCTGGTTCTAAAACCTGAAGGCTGATAACAAACATCAATAGTTCCTGGGCTAGGTTGGAAATTTTTACTTGGGTCTTCAGCATTTATTCTGCATTCAATAACATGACCTCTAAAAGTTATATCCGACTGCTTAAGTGAAGTCTTTCCTTTAGAAGCAATTTTTATCTGTTCTTTAACAATATCTATACCCCCTCTGATTTCTGATACTGGATGTTCTACTTGAATTCTAGTGTTCATCTCAAGAAAATAAAACTTTCCTTTATCGTATATAAATTCCACAGTTCCCGCTCCTTCATAATCAAGTTTGCTTACCATTTTCACAGTTTTATCTAATAAATCTTCTCTTGTTTTTTCATCTAAAACAGGACTTGGAGATTCTTCTATTAATTTTTGATGATTTCTTTGAACGCTACAATCCCTTTCTCCCATATGTAAAGTTGTTTTTTTATCTGATAAAATTTGAACTTCTATATGCCTTGGTTTTTCAAAATACTTTTCAATATAAACTTCATCGTTTAAAAAATATTTCATTGCTTCTTGTTTAGCTAAAGAAAGCGAACTATCTAGCTCTTTTTCATTTTGAACTAATTTCATTCCCTTTCCTCCTCCACCAGCAGAAGCTTTAATCAAAATTGGATACCCAACTTTTGATGCAACTTTTTTTGCTTCATCTATTGATTTAACATTTCCTTCAGATCCTTCGATAATTGGGAGACCAAGTTTTTTTGCAGTTCTTTTGGCTTCAATTTTATCTCCCATTTTTTTCATTATTTTTGCACTAGGGCCTATAAATTTAATTTTACTATTATTAACAATTTCAGCAAAGTGGGAATTTTCTGATAAGAATCCATACCCAGGATGAATTGCATCTGCCCCAGTTACATCTGCTGCCGTCATAATTGCTCCTATATTTAAATAACTATTTTGTGGCTTGTGGGAACCCACACATATGCTTTCATCTGCTAATCTTACATGCATCGAATCCGAGTCTACGTCTGAGTGAATTGCTACTGAAGGAATATTTAATTCTTTACAAGCTCTAATTATTCTCACCGCAATTTCACCACGGTTAGCAACTAAAATTTTTTTAAACATTATTTTACAGAAATTAGTGGTTGACCAAATTCGACAGGCTCACCATCTTTTAAAAAAATTTTACTAACAGTTCCATTTTCAGTAGAGGGGACATGGTTCATAGTTTTCATGGCTTCAACTATCATGATAGTTTGGCCTTTTTTAACTTTTTGTCCAACTTCTACAAATTTTTTAGCCCCAGGCTCTGGAGCCAAATATGCTGTTCCTACTATTGGGGAAGTTACATTTATACCATTATTTTCAACAATTGTTTTTTTTTTACTAATTTCAGTAGGAGCTAGGCTTGATACACTTATAGCTCGAGAAACTTTAACTTTTGTTTTTTCTTCAGCATATTCAATTTCACTTAAATTAAATTCTTTTAAATAACCCACCAACTCTTCTATAATTTTTTTATCAATTTTCATTTACTAAGCATACCTTTCATAGAGTCTAAAGCCATAATATATCCTTTTATACCAAATCCACAAATAATTCCTTTTGCAACTTTGCTTATTAAAGATTTTTTTCTAAATTCTTCACGACTATAAATATTGGTTATATGAACCTCGATTGTAGGCAGCTTGATTGCTAGAAGGGCATCTAGAATAGCAACTGATGTATGCGTGTATCCAGCGGCGTTAATAATTATTCCATCAAAAACACCTTTAGCTTTTTGTATCATTGTTACTATTTCACCTTCGATATTTGATTGATCAAATTTTATCTCTACACCAATTGCTTTTGCATGAGATTCGCAGATTTTTTTAACTTCTTCTAAGGTTTCTTTTCCATACTTAGATTCTTCACGATCTCCAAGAAGATTTAAGTTAGGGCCGTTTACTATTAGTATTTTTTTTGTCATTTAAATAAGTTAAAATAATTCAAATGAATAACTTAAATGTGGCAACAATTCAATTAAATGGAAATCCTTACGAAATAAGCGATGGAACCAATTTAAATGAACTATTAAATAAGCTTAAAATAAAGGAAAATAAAGTGGCTATAGAAGTAAATGGTGAAATTATTGAAAAAAACAAATATTCAAATCTAATTTTAAGCAAAGAAGATAAAGTAGAGATCGTTCATTTTATTGGAGGAGGTTAGTTATTATGGAAGATATTTTTACCATAGCAAATAAAAATTTTAATTCACGATTAATAGTAGGAACTGGAAAATATAAAAGTTTTGAAGAAACTGCAAATGCTGTTAAAGCTTCCGGTGCTGACATGGTTACTGTTGCAGTTAGAAGAGTAAATATTTTAAATAAAGATCAACCTTTACTAATGGATTATTTGGACCCAAAATCTATTACATATCTTCCAAATACAGCGGGATGTTATTCTTCTGAGGAAGCTTTAAGAACGTTAAGGCTTGCAAGAGAAATGGGAGGTTGGAGATTAGTAAAATTAGAAGTTCTGGGCGATAAAAAAACATTGTATCCAAATATGATTGAAACAATTAAATCAACAGAAATTTTAGTTAAAGAAGGTTTTGAAGTTATGGTTTATTGCACTGATGATCCAATTATGACAAAAAAATTAGAAGATGTTGGTGCTTGTGCAATCATGCCGTTAGGAGCCCCTATTGGTTCTGGGATTGGAATACAAAATAAAATAAATATTACTTTAATAAAACAACAATCTTCAGTACCAGTAATAGTTGATGCAGGAGTAGGAACAGCATCAGATGCCACGATAGCAATGGAGTTAGGGTGTGATGGTGTTTTACTAAATACTGCAATTGCAGAAGCAAAAGATCCAATTTTAATGGCAGAGGCAATGAAATATGCTGTTATAGCTGGAAGAAAAGCTTTTAAAGCTGAAAGAATGAAAAAGAGAAATTATGCTAGCGCTTCATCTCCTCAAAAGAATTTAATTTAGTTTTAAGAGAAATTAGCGGTCAGCAAGCTTTTTTGAATGAAAATCATCTTTCTTTTTATTTGATGGAAAATTATATTTTTTTTTATATCTATTTGGTTTTACAAATTTTTTTCTAGAGAATTTTTCTTTACTATAATTTTGTTTTTTGAAATCACTTTGTATCGTTTCAATATTTTCAATTTTTTTTATAATTTTTTTATTCTTATTTAGTAAATTTATTTTATATTCAGGAATTACTAAAATACTATCAGCAATTATATTAAACTCTAACTTATATTTTGTTTTAAAGTGATTTATTTCTTTAATTAAATTCTCTTCTATGTAGGCCTTAACTTTTGTTGGAATACTTATATTTATGATTTTTGCTTTATTAGAAAAAGCTAACTCTTCTCCTTTTTTAATAATTTTTAGTGCAAAAGAATCAATTGAAAGAGTCATATTCCATTTTACTGAACTTTCTCGTAGTCTTTGCCTTGTCATTTCAAGCAAACCAAAATTACTTATTCTTCCAAACTGTATTCTAGCTCTGTCATCTTTTAATTTTTCTCTTAATTTTCTTTCAACAATTTTTCTATTATAAAAATTATTCATATCAATAAAATCAATTACAATTAGACCTGAAAGATCTCTTATTTTAATTTGTCTTGCTGTTTCTTCTGCAGCTTCCAGGTTAGTTTTTAAAGCTGTTTTTTCTATATTTGCTTCTTTGATAGATTGACCCGAATTCACATCAACAGCAACTAGTGCTTCCGTTGGATTTATAACTATGTATCCTCCCGAAGTTAATTTTACTGTTGGCTCAAAAATCCGATTTAGACTTTTTTCAATTCCAGCTTCATGGAAAAGAGGTATTTTTCCTCTGAACTTTTTTATTTTCTTAACATTTTCAGGCATAAAAAATTTCATAAAATTTTTTGCTTTTTGATAACCTTCGTTTCCGTCTACAATTATACTTTGAACTTCATTGCTATAAATATCTCTTATTGTTCTTTTAATAATATCTCCTTCTTCATAAACTATACTAGGTGCTATAGATTTTACGGCTCTTGCCTTAATTGTTTCCCATTCACTTATTGTATTTAACACGTCCTTACTAACTTCGTTTTTTGTTTTATTTAAACCTGCAGTTCTTACTATTAGACCCATAGTGTCAGGAATTTTTATTTCTTGAATAATGCTTTTAATTTTTTTTCTATCATCAGAATTTATTATTTTTCTAGAAATTCCACCTGCTTTTGGTGTATTTGGCATTAATACACTGTATTTACCAGCTAGAGATATAAAAGTTGTTAAGGCAGCGCCTTTTAATCTTTTTTCATCTTTTAAAATTTGAACTAAAATTATTTGATCAGGTTTAATTACTTCTTGTATTTTGTACCTTCTAATACCATATCTTTTTTTTAATTCATTAAATTGATTATTTCTTTCTACTGGAACATTTTCTTCTTTATTTTTTGTATCATTTGTATTTACTTCGTTACTATTTGATAGAGTTGTATCACTTGATAAAGTTGTGCCTGACAATTCATTTTGTGTTTTTTCAACTTCTTCTGAAACGTGATTTTTTTCTTTTAGTTCTAATCTTAAATTTTCTTCTTCTTTTTTTAGCCTATCTTTATCATCATGTGGTATTTGATAATAATCTGACTGGATATCATTAAAAGCTAAAAAACCATGTCTATGTCTTCCGTAATTTACGAAAGCTGCCTGTAAAGAAGGTTCAATTCTGCTTACTTTTCCTAAATAAATATTATTTTTTAAATAAAGTCTATTTTTGTTTTCATACTCATATTCTTCAATGTAATTCTCTGATTTGAGTACAACCCTCGTTTCATCTGGATGCGATGCATCAATGTATAAATTTTTTGCCATGTAAAAATCTTCCTGTATGTAGTGATAGTTTTGTTCATAAATTTGAATTTTGTTGTTATTATAGTCAAAATATACCCTAAATTTATAGATAAATACATATGTTTTTTATAACCAATTCTTATCAACAATACGAAATGCCATAAGAAAGCCAGAATTAATTCATCATCTAAAAAACATGTTAATATTTTTTAAAAAAATTGTAAAATTAACAATTGTAGTTTTTGTATTAGGTTTGCTCTTTACATTTTCAACTCTTTGGTATTTTTCATCAGATCTTCCAGATTATAAAATATTAGCAAATTATAAACCTCCAATTTCAAGCAGAGTACATTCCGGTGAAGGACAACTGATAGCTGAATATGCATTACAAAAGAGATTATTCATTCCTTACGATTCTATTCCTGATAAAGTAGTTTATTCATTTTTATCTGCAGAAGATAAAAATTTTTTCTCTCATCCTGGGGTTGATGCAAAAAGTATTACGAGAGCAATAATTAAAAATTTAAAAAATTATTTTTCTCAAAAAAGATTAGAAGGGGCATCTACTATAACACAACAGGTAGCAAAAAATTTTCTTTTGACAAATGAAGTCTCTTTTAAGAGAAAGATTAAGGAGGCTATATTAGCATTCAGAATTGAAAGAGCGTACTCAAAAGAAAGAATTATGGAATTATATTTAAATCAAATATATTTAGGTGTTGGCACGTATGGAGTGGCTGCAGCAAGTTTAGAATATTTTGATAAATCTGTTAACGATTTAAGTTATGATGAAGCAGCTCTTCTTGCTGCCTTACCTAGAGCTCCAAGCAAATATAATCCATATAAATCAATTGAAAAAGCTAAAGCAAGAAGAGATATTGTTTTAAAAAATTTATATGATAATTCATATATTAATAGCGCTGAATATAAAAAACTTAAAAATAAAAAAATAATAACAAAAAAAAGAAAGATTAAACTTCTTGAGGAAGCAAATTTTTATTCAGAAGAAGTTAGAAGAATTATTAGTAGCTCCTATGGTTTTAACGATTTATATAAAGGTGGTTTATCTATAAGAACACCATTAAATTCTAGATATCAAATTGAAGCCTTAAAAGCTCTTAGAGAAGGTTTACAAGAGTATGATAAAAGACATGGTTGGAGAGGCTCAATAACGAATATAGATAAAGTTGATTGGCAAAACCATATTCAGAAATTTATTCCTGATAAAAGTTTAAATTGG
>SHAO01000025.1 GCA_004213215.1 Candidatus Pelagibacterales bacterium
CTCTACGATGAACAAAGAATATAAATTCAAATACGTGTTTCCATTAATTGGTAAAGACTTTGTCAAAATGATATTCGGATTAAGTGTTTCGGTTGGTATCGTATTATCAATTCACTATATAATAATTCCTACTGGCTTTGGTTTATAATTTTATCCAAATTGACCGCCTGTTCTAAATCTATAAATATATTTAGATAAAATACTTTTAATTGGTGTTCCAGCGATGCCAAGATCTTTTAATGTAGAGTAATTTCCAGAAATAATATTATTATGTTTTAATAGTTCAACTTGATCAGAAGTTAACAATGGATTTGGCATCATTTGTAAAAAATAAGATTGAAATTTTGCTACCCCAAAAGGAATAGATATTAAAAGTCTTTTCTTTTTAATCTCAGTTAACAAAATTTCCATAAGTTCTTTAAATGAGTAATTTTCGGGTCCACCTAGTTCATAAATTTTAGGTTCTGAATTATTTAACTCTAAAGCTTTAACAATAGCTTTTGCAACATCACCAACATAAATGGGTGCAAATTTTGTTTTGCCTCCTCCAATCAAAGGCAGAAAAGGAGAAAATTGTGCTAGAGATGCAAAGGTATTAAAAAATTTATCTTCTGGTCCAAAAACAACCGAAGGTCTTAAAATAATTGATGGTTTAAAATTATTTTGAATATTTTTTTCACCTTGTAGTTTTGATTGCATGTATAAAGAGACATGTTTTTCTTTAACGCCCAAGGCACTAATATGTACTAAATTTTTTATTCCAAACTCTTCACATAAATTACTTAATATGTGTGGAAATTGAGAATGTATATAATTAAATTTTTGCTTTTTTGTTTCGTATAAAATTCCTACAAGATTAATGACATAGTCACAGTTTTTTAAAACATGCTTAATATCTTCTATATTAAAAATATTTGTCTTAAAAAGCTCTATCTGCCCTGGGTTGCCTAGAGGTTTTAAATAGCCCTTAAGATAAGGGTTGCGGGTCGCTACTTTAACTCTAAAGTCTAACTTTGTAAGTTCACGCATCAAATGTTTGCCTATAAATCCTCCGGCTCCAAAAATAGCTATAATTTTCTGATTATTTTGCATTTTGATAACATTAACATTATATATGATTTTAGGTATGACTAAAATTTATAAGTTTCAAGATGATATTTCGACTAATGCTTTACAAGAATTAGAAAAACATCCAAGCCTAGCAATAGACACTGAGGGTACAGGGTTGGACATTACTAAGCGCGATAAATTGAGCCTAATCCAAATAAGCACAGGAAATAATGATGCTTATATTTGTCAGCCTAACCGTAAAAATTATAAAGCTCCTAATATTGTAAAAATTTTAGAAAATAATGAAATTACAAAAATTGGACACTATTTAAGATATGATGTCTCTGGTTTAGAATATTTCCTTAAATGTAATATAAAAAATATTTTTGATACTAAGATAGCAAGCAAATTGTGTAGAACTTATACTCAAAATCATGGTTTGAAAGACTTAGTTTTAGAATTTTGTGGAAAAAAATTAGATAAAAGATTGGGCTCCAGTGATTGGAATAAAGATTTAGAAAAATTATCAGATGGACAATTACAATATTGTAGTAATGATGTTGTATACCTCCATAAAATTAAAGATGAATTAAATAAAATGTTAATAAGAGAAAATAGAATAGAACTTTATGAAAATTGTATACAATTTTTAAAAACAAGAATTAAGTTAGATCAAAATGGATTTACTGAGGATATATTTCAACACTAATGAATAAAGATTTACAAATAGCAAAAAAGACAGTTGAAACTGAAATTCAAGCTTTAAAAAAACTATCTTCTAGTTTTAATAAAAAATCATATTTTTCAAATGCTGTAAACTTACTTTCTAAAATGAAAGGAAAATGTTTAGTGGTTGGAGTTGGTAAAAGTTATATTGTGAGTCTTAAAGTTTCCGCAACATTATCAAGCTTGGGGACACCAAGTGTTGCTTTCTCTGCAAACGATCTACAGCATGGAGGTCTAGGGGCTATTCAAAAAAATAGTGATGTTTTATTAATTTTTAGCGTTTCAGGCGAATCTTCAGAAATAAATAGTATTTTACGATACGCAAACCGACATCACATTCCAATTGTAGGTGTAAGCTGCAAAGCAGCATCAACACTTCTTCGCTACTCAAGCATAAAAATATTGTTACCTAAAGTTGTAGAGGCAGGACATAGCCTTGCACCCACCTCTTCATCATTAAATTTTCTTTCTTGGGGTGACTCTCTTGCAATTGCTTGTATGAAAAGAAAAAAATGGACAAACAAAAAATTTATTACAACGCATCCATCTGGAACTTTAGCCACATCTTTAATTCAAGTAAACGAAATTATGGCAAAAGGGAAGAATATTCCACTAATCCCAGCAAATAAAACTATGAGAGCTGCAATAAAAGAAATGTCTAAAAAAAAATTAGGCATAGTTTGCTGTAAAGAAAAAAATGGAAAAATTAATATTTTAACAGATGGTGATTTACGTAGACATTCGAATAATTTATATAAGAAAAAAATTTTAGAAGTATGTAGTAAAAATCCTACCTGGATTTCTGAATCTGATACAGCTCTTTCAGCTATTGAAAAAATGAATTCTCTAAAAATAACTTCACTTTTAGTAACTCAAAACCAAAACATAAATAAAAGAATTAAAAAAGTTATTGGTATAATACATTTACATCATTGCCTAAGTAGAGGTATAAAATGAAAAAAAAATACTTAAAAATACAATTTTTTCTAATCTCAATTGGATTTTTATTAATTATTCTTACGTATTTCTATTACCCAAGTATCAAAAAAGATGAAATTTCAAAAGATCAGACTGTTATTAAAGAGCTTGATGATATTAATAAAAAAGATCAAACTGCTTCTTCTTTTCAAAATTTAGAATATAAAGGATTATATGATTTGGATAAACCGTTTACAGTCAAATCAGAAGAAGCCTATATACTTGAAGAAGAACCAGACATTGTTTATATGCAAAATATGCACTTAGTTTTATATTTTAATAATACTCGTGTAGTTGAAATTTCTAGTCTAAAAGGTCGCTATAATAGGGCAACTTATGATTGCTACTTTGAAGAAGATGTGACTGCTACAGATGGAGAGACAATAATTACTGCAAAAAACCTTGATCTACTTGCTACAAAAAACATTATGGAAGCTTATAATGAAGTTAATTTAAAAAATACAACTAGTTCTCTTCAAGCAGATAAAGTTAATTATGATTTTGACACAAAAAATTTTAAAGTTTCAATGTATAATGATGAATCAATAAAAATTAAATTAATTCAATGAGTAAAATAAAAAAATTCAAAATAACAAGATATAAAAAAGAAATTAAGCCAATTTTACAAATGAAAAATATCTCGAAAAGATATAATGAAAAAAATGTACTACAAGACCTTAATATGAAGATAATGCCATCATCAATTACTGGTTTATTAGGGCCAAATGGTAGTGGTAAAACTACAATATTTAATATTTTATTAGGTATAACCAAGATGGATGCTGGTGAATTATATATAAATCCAGATGGAAAAAAAAATATTAATATTGGATCACTACCAATCCATCAAAGATGTTTTGAAAATAAAATAAAATTTATCCCACAAAATGATTCATTATTTAGAAATATGTCTGTAGCCGACAATCTTAAGGCTGTTGCTGAAATTGTTTTAAAAGATAGAAGACAAATAGAAGAAACTGTTGAAAATTTATTGTCTGAATTTTCTTTAACTGAGCATAGAACAACATTAGCACATAGTTTATCTGGAGGGCAGAAAAAGAAAGTTGCAATTTGTAGAGCTCTTATCGGTGAATGTAGTATTATGGTTTTAGACGAACCCTTGAGCAATATTGATCCTATAACTATTGAAATGATAAAAGATGTTATTGTAAAACTTCAACTAACTAGATCTATTACAATTCTAATTTCAGATCATGCTTTTGAAAATATACTCCAAATAGCTGATGAAATAAAAATTTTATCAGATGGCTACATTTGCAGCGAAGGATCTCCTTCCTCTGTTGTTAAAGATGAGCGTGCTCGCGAAAAATATTTTGGCCTAAATTACTAAAATAATGAATAAAACCTACTCTGTTTCGATAAATGAAAAAATCGAAAAATTTAATAAAAAAATAAAAATACCAGGAGATAAATCTTGTTCGATCAGAGCTATACTCTTTGCCAGCCAATGCATCGGTTTATCAAAAATAAAAAATTTATTAGAATCTGAAGATGTTTTAGATTGTGTTAATTCTCTAAAAAATTCACTAGGTGTAAAAATTTTAAAAAAAAATAATATATATCAAGTCTACGGTAATGGCTTTAATTCATTTAATATTAAAAAAAAAATAACTAGAATTTATGTTGGAAACTCTGGAACTTTTGCTAGACTCTTGTGCGGATTATTATCAACGCATCCTGGTAAATTTTATTTGTACGGCGATCATTCATTAAACAAACGTGATTTTACTAGAGTAACTCAACCCCTAGAAAAAATAGGAGCTTTTTTTTATCCTAAAAATAAAAAAAATTTACCACTTACAATAGAAGGAACTGATATGCCTTTAGCCCAAAAACATATAGAAAATAAAGGAAGCGCGCAGGTAAAAGGATTAATAATGATGGCGGCTCTTTCAACTCCTGGGATCACTACAATTGAGGAAAAGAAAATTAGTAGAAATCATACAGAGCTTTTTTTAAAGGAACTTAATGCTGATATAAAAGTAAAAAAATTAAAACAAGGAAATTTAATAAATTTAGTAGGGCAAAAAAATCTTTATAGTTTTAATTATACGGTAAGTTCTGACCCAAGTTCCGCAGCCTTTTTGATTGCTCTTACATTATTAACATCTGGATCGAGATTGGTTATTCATAATGTTCTATGCAATAAAACAAGAATTTTTTATTTAGAGATTTTAAAAAAAATTAATGCAAATATAAAAATAAATAATTTAAGAAAAGTATCAGGAGAAATGGTAGGATCTATTACAGTTTCAAGCAGTAGACTCAAACCACTTAATATATCAAAAGATATAGGAAAAATAATAGACGAGTTACCCATACTTTTTATAATTGCAGCTTTAACAAAAGGGATTTCTAAATTTAAAAATATTGGAGACTTAAAAAATAAAGAATCAAATAGATTGATGGAATCAAAAAAGATTTTAGACCAAATTGGAATAAAATGTAGGGTCACTAAAAATGATATGACAATCTATGGTAAGGAAAAAATAAAAACTATAAATAAATCAATTTTGATTAAAACAAAAGGAGATCATAGAATTTGCATGTCTTCAGCTATTCTAGCTCTAGCCACCGGATTTAAAACTAAAATTAAAAATTTTGAAACTGTTAATACTTCATTCCCAGGTTTTATTACTCTAATAAAAAATTTAGGAGGAAAAATTGTCATTAAATAGTTTGGTATCCTTGCGTGTGGCATGCGATGGTGAAGGTGGTAGTGGAAAAAGTACAGCGGCTAGACTTATTTCAAAAAAGTATAAGCTTTTTTATATGAATTCAGGATTATTATTTCGCTATGCGAGTTCTTTAATTATAAAGCATAAACCAAAAAAAATAATACCATTTCTTAAAAAGAGATTTGGGAATTTAAATTACAAAAAAGTTGCCCGCCTAAATTTACATTCACAAGAAATTAGTAATCATGTTGGTGTATTAGCAAAACAAAAAAAAGTAAGGGAAATAATGAGAAATTTTCAAAAAAAAATTATAAAACAACATCGTCGCATATGCTGCGAGGGTAGAGATCAAGCTAGCACCATTCTTAAAGAAAACCCACGTTATGATGTAGCTTTTTACTTTAAGTGTAATTTAAATACAGCAAGTTTTCGAAGGTGGGTCGATTTAAAAAAGAAAGTTTCATTAGCTGAAGTAAAAAAATCATTAAGAACTCGCACTTTACTTGATAAAAAGAGACGTCATAATCCCTTGAAAAAAATGACTGATGCTGTACTAATACGGACCGACATTTTAAACAAAAAAGCAATGGTTGGAAAAATGTCAAAAGAAATTGATAGAAAGCTAATATCAAAATATGGAAGAAATTTTAAAGCAAGATAAAAGTAATTCTCATAAAGAGTTTGAAAAACTCCTGTCTGAAGATCTAAATAATAGAAAATTAAAAGAAGGCGAAATCATAACTGGCGTTGTTAGTAGTATAGGCGAAAAACACATATTTATAGATATTGCTGCAAAATCTGAGGGAGTTATTCCAATTGAAGAATTTAAACTTACAAAAGAAATAGACAAAATTGAAGTTGGTTCAAAAATAGAAGTTCTTCTAGAAAAAATTGAAAATTATTCTGGGGATGTAGTAATAAGTCGTGAAAAAGCTAGAAGAGCAAAAACTTGGAAAAAAATGGAAAAAGCTTTTGAAACTCAAGAGGAGGTAAAAGGTATTATTATTTCAAGATGCAAAGGCGGCTTCGTGGTAGATGTTGATTCATGTCTTTGTTTTTTACCAGGCTCCCAAGTAGACTTAAAACCTTTAAAAAATTTCGATCATTTAATGAGAACACCTTTAACTTTTGAATGTGTCAAGCTAGATAAAAAAAGAGGTAATATAGTTTTATCGAGACGATCTATTTTAGAAAAAATTAGAGATAAAGATAAAGATAAAATAATATCAAAAATAAAAGAAGGAAGCATTGTTCAAGGAACTGTGAAGAATCTTACTGAATGGGGAGTATTTGTTGATTTGAATGGTGTTGATGCACTTTTACATATTACTGATATATCTTGGAGTAGAATTAATAAACCATCAGAATTACTTTCAATTGGACAATCGATAAAAGTAAAGGTTACTAAAATTGAATCTAAAACAAAAAAAATTAGTGTAAGTGTAAAACATCTAACCGAAGATCCTTACGCAAAAATAATAAACAAATACGAAATTGGGAAAACTTATGAAGCTATTATTACAAAGCTACAGGACTACGGATGTTTTGCAAAGTTAGAAGATGGTCTAGAAGGGTTAATCCACCAATCTGAATTATCGTGGACCAAAAAAAATATTCACCCAGGAAAAGTATTATCAACTTCGCAAAAAGTAAAAGTTGTACTTTTAGAAAAAGATTCAGAAAAAAGAAGGCTTTCTTTAAGTTATAAGCAGACACTAATAAACCCTTGGAAAAAATTTGCACAAGATCATAAAGTTGGAGACGAGTTTGATGGAACTATCAAAAATATAACTGACTATGCATTGTTTGTTTCAATTTCAAATACGGAGCTAGACGGAATGATTCATTATAAAGATTTAAACTGGTCTGAAAAAGATTCTGAATTAGAAAAATATAAAAAAAATCAACAAATTAAATTTAAAATTTTAGAAATAAATGAAGAAAATGAAAAAATACGATTAGGAATAAAACAACTTAGCAACGATCCTTTTGAATTTTTTATGAATAAAAATGTATCAGATATAGTAACTGTCATTGTAAATAATTCATCACCAAATGGAATCCAAGTTCAGGTTGGAAAAGGAAATGTATCAATATTAATCAAAAAAAATCAGCTAGCAAAAGAAGTTGAAAACCAAAGGCCAACAAGATTTGTTAAAGGGGACAAATTAGATGTCATTATTACTGAACTGGATAAAGAAAAAAGGAAAGTATCACTATCTATTAAAGCTTTAGAAGAAAAACAGACTAAGGAAGCTGTTAAAAAATATGGATCTAAAGATTCTGGAGGAGTTTTAGGAGAAATACTTGGTCCACTTCTAAAAAAGAAATCAAAAGATAAGAAATAAATATATAATAGCTGTATGGTTAGGTCAGAATTATTGCAAAAAATGTGCAATCTTTATCCCAATATAATTCGTAAAGATATGAAAAAAATCTTAGAAATAATCTTTTTTGAAATTACTAAAGCACTTTGTGAAGGCAAGAATATTGAAATCCGTGGTTTTGGTACTTATAAAATTATAAAGAGAAAAGCTAGAGTTGGTAGAAATCCAAAAAATTCAGAATTAGTTCAAATACCTGAAAAAAAGTCAATAAAATGGAAAATAAGCAAAACTTTTTTTAATCGATTAAATAAAAATTTTACTGAAAACAAAATATCTGGTACTCATTAAAATTAGTGAACAAAATTATTCTTGCATTAGATACAACAAATCTAGAAGAAGCAATTAATACTACAAAAAAAATTAAAAATAAAATTTTCACAGTAAAACTTGGATTGGAGTTTTTTAATGCTCACGGAAAAAGTGGGATTAAAGAGTTTAATAAAATTGGAATAAACAATCTAATGTTAGATTTAAAATTGAAGGATATTCCTGAAACGGTTTACAGAGCAATTAAAGCTCTAGATGATATTAAATTCAGCTATTTAACTGTACACGGTCAAGGAGGAAAAAAATTAATAGATAGTGCTAAAAAAGCTGCTAGTGAAATTAAATCTAAACCAAAAATTATGATGGTAACAATTCTTACATCTTTAAGTGATGATGATTTAAACGATATGGGAAATCAAAATACAGTTCTTGATCAAGTTAAAAAATTAGCAAATGTTGCAAAAGAAATGGGAGTGGGTATTGTATGCTCAGGTCAAGAGGCTAAAATTGTTAGAGAAATAATTGGACAAAATTCACTAATTTTTACTCCAGGAATACGTATGGTTGAAGAAGGAAAAAATGATCAAAAAAGAGTTTGCACACCAGTTGAAAGTATAAAAAATGGTGCAAATAAAATTATTATGGGAAGAAGTTTAATCAAAGGAAATATTGAAGAAAATATAGACAAAGTATCTAGTTCTATCAAAGAGTAATTTAATGAAAAAAATAAAAAGAGGGATATCTTTAATTGACCAACACGATAAAAATGGATTTTGGGGGAAGTTTGGTGGAAACTTTATACCAGAAACTTTAAAAAAGCCTGTAGAAGATCTTGCAATCTTATTTGAAAAATTAAGAAAAGATAAAAAATTTATTTACGAAAAAGATTATCACTTCAAAAATTGGGTTGGATCTCCAACTTCCTTTATAAAACTAGAAAACCTAACAAACTATTTAGGCGGTGCTCAAATATGGGCAAAAGTAGTTTCAGAAGCTAATGGTGGAGCTCATAAAATTTATAACGCTACTGTTCATAGTCTTATTGCTAAAAAAGCAGGAAAAAAATACATAGTTGGAGATACAGGCGCAGGATATGCAGGAAAAATGTTAAGCATGGCCGCAAAAAAATTTGGTTTAAAATGTAAGATTTTCATGGGTGTAAAAGACATAAAAAGACAAAAACCCAATTGTGATGCTATGAAAAAAAATGGTGCTGAAATAGTTCCTGTTTACACAGGAAGTCAAACTTTGGTTGATGCTGTTAGTGAATGCATGAGATACTGGGTATCAAACTGTGATACTACACATATGTGTGTGGGCTCTACTGTGGGACCTAATATTTTTGTAAAAATTTGTGGATGGAGCACATCACAAATTTCTAAAGAACTTTTGATACAAATAAAAAAAGAATTTGGAAAAATACCAAAAAAAATAAAATTGATAAATTGCGTTGGTGGAGGTTCTTCAAGTTTTGGTTTTTGGAATGAATTTATGCATTATAGTAAAAAACAAGTTGAATTTATTGGTGTGGAAGCTGGTGGTCCAAAAAATAGTAAAAGACATGCAGCACCTTTAACTTATGGATCAAAAATTGGTATTTTGCACGGCGCAGCTCAGTATGTAAATCAGGATACTGAAGGTCAAATAGAAGAAACTGAATCCATTAGTGCTGGCTTAGATTACCCAGGAGTTTCTCCGCTACATTGTTTTTTAAAAGATATAAAAAGAGCAAGATACACCGCCGCAACAGATGAAGAAGCTTTAAGTGCATATCAATTAGTTACAAAGTATGAGAATTTAAACCCTAGTCTGGAGCCTAGCCATGCATTTGCGGAGGCAATAAAGATAGCCCCAAAATTAAGTAATGATACGGTGATAATTGTAAATTCATGTGGGGACGCTCAGAAAGACCGAGATATTTTAAAAGAAAGATTAGGATAATAAAAAATGACTATTTCACCAATCAGTCTAGCTTTTAAAAAGTCAAGAAATGAGAATAGGCCCGCTTTACTCACCTACACAGTTGCTGGAGATAATACTAAAAAAAAATCATTAGAAATCTTAAATTCAATTTCAAACCACGCTGACATTTGTGAAATAGGTTTTCCTCATAACACTCCGATAGCTGATGGCGGACAAATTCAAACTGCTTCATACCGTGCAATCAAAAATGGTATTAAGATAAAAGATGTTTTTCAAATTATTAAGAAGTTTAAAAATAATAAAAATACAAAACCTATAATTTTAATGGGATATTTTAATATAATATATCAGTACGGTCAGAATAGATTTTTAGAGAAATGTAAGAAATCTGGTGTTGATGGATTAATTGTGGTTGATTTACCCTGGCCTGATAATATGAATTTTGCAAAAAAGTGCAAAAAAAATTCAGTAAGTTTTGTTCAACTTTTGTCTCCAACTACATCAAAATTAAGAATGAAAAAAATTATAAAAAGCTCGCATGATATGATTTACTACATTAGTATGCTTTCTACCACTGGGGGTAAGCTCAAAGTTTCTCCAAAAAAAATCTTGAAAAGCTACCACAAAATAAAAAAAATAGTTAAAAATAAAAACCTAGTAATTGGTTTTGGAATTACAAGTAAAAATATTTCATTTTTTAAATCAGCAGATGGATGTGTTGTTGGCTCAGAAATATGCAGTAAAATTTCAAAATCAATTAAAAATAAACAAAATCCTGTCACAAATGTAGGCAATATGGTAAAAAACCTAAGGGAAAAATTATTATGAACTGGATAACTAAGTGGAAAAAAATTGGAATTAAAGTAAAACAAATATTTAAAAGACAACCTGTGGGACAAGAGGCTACAGATTGGAAAAATTGCCCACAATGTAAAAAAATATCTTACAAACCAGATTTATTTAATAATTCTTATATTTGTGAATGTTCTTTCCATTTTGATTTACCCCCTAAACTGCGCTTAGATTCTCTTTTTGATTCAAATTACGAAATTATAGAGTCGCCAGATAATATTGATCCAGATCCGTTAAGTTTTGAAGTTAAGGAGGGTGCGCGACCTGGATACAAATATTTAGATAAAATTAAAAAATATCAAAAAATTACTGGACAAAAAACAGCTTTAAATTGTGCTATTGGAAACATTTCAAATTTAAGTGCTGTAGTAGTTTGTTTTAATCCAAAATTTGGTGCAGGACGTTTTGGTCCAGCTGAAAATGAGCATTTTCTAAAAGCTGCTAATTTAGCCGTTCAAAAAAAAGTTGATATATGG
Organism: Candidatus Pelagibacterales bacterium; assembly: GCA_004213215.1. Classification (GTDB taxonomy): domain Bacteria; phylum Pseudomonadota; class Alphaproteobacteria; order Pelagibacterales; family Pelagibacteraceae; genus AG-414-E02. The sequence continues at coordinate 11,359 of SHAO01000025.1, forward strand.
ATTACCATATACCAAAGCTCAGGCATTGACGTCCACACTGGGGTAACTGGCTTGGCTGGAATGACAAAAAGTATAATCGCTATGAATGAAATTAAAAAAAATAAAATACCTACCTTTTGTGTAGCAGCGAGGGCAACAGCAGGAGGAACTTATGCTTCAAGTTTTTTTATGCACGATTTTATTATAGTAGAGTCAAAATGTGTTGAAAACTTACTGTTTTCAGGAAAAAGAGTTACAGCAAATATTTTAAAAGGTACTGACCAAATTCCAGATGATTTTGGAACAGCTGCTGGAATAATGAAATCTGGTCTGGCTGATATAACTCTTGAAAGTAGAAAGGAATTAAAAGACACTATTACCAAATTAGCTAATATAATTTTAAAAAAAGAAAATTTAAAATCGAAAAATCTAGAAGAAGTTCATGAAAATCCAGAAGGTTTTAGAAAGACTACTTCAACTACATCCTAAAAGTGAGCCTAGTACACTTAGTCGTATCAAAAGATTATTAAAAAATCTTAATTCACCAGAAAATAAAATTGATAACGTGGTTCAGGTAGTTGGTACTAATGGAAAACATAGTTTTTGTGTTTCGTTCAGAGAAATTATTGAAAAAGCAGGTTATACTTGTAACTTAAACATTAGTCCATCTTTACGAAAATTCAATGAGAGATATTATTTTTCTGGAAAATATATATCAGATGAAGATTTGTATAATTTACTTACTGAAGTAGAAAAAAAAAATGATAATCAAAGTATTTCTTTTCATGAAGTTATTACAGCTGCATGGATTTTGCATGCCTCTCGAAACAAGAGTGATATTAATATAGTAGAAGCTGGAGCTTTATTTAGGCTTGATTCATCGAATGTTTTTAAAAAAAATCTTTGTTCTGTTGTTATGCCCATAGGAATAGATCATCGGGATTTCCTTAAAGAGGGAACTATTGATGAAATTATTTATGAAAAATGTTCACATTTACTGAATGAATCTAAAATTTTTATTTCTCAACAAAAAAAAGATGTATTAGAAAAGATAAAAAAAAATACAAGTAACAATACTTCAAAAAAGTATATTTTTGGGGAAGATTATAATTACAAAAAAAATGATATTAGTTTTATTTATAAAGACAAGATAGGTGAAATGAATTTACCCTTGCCTAATCTATTGGGAGATTTTCAAATAAGTAATGTTTCTACCGCAATTGCAGCCGCAAGAAATATTAACAAATTTAAAGTTGATGAAATTCATATAAAGAAGGCTATAACAAAAATTCGAAGCGAGGGGAGATTACAAAATATAACTAGAGGAAAAATTAGACAATATGTTTCTGAAAATAATCAAATTATAATTGATGGAGCCCATAATCCACTAGCAGCGTATGAAATAAAAAAATATTTAGAAAATTTAAGTAAAGAAAAAAAAATTTTTATGATCCTTGGCATGATGGTAAATAAGGAACATAAAAAATTTATTCAAATTTTTAAAGATAAAATACACTCAGTGACTGCTGTTAACATACCTAATCAAATAAATTTTATAGATAAGGAAAAATTATCAATTATTTCCCAATCTTGCGGCATACCATCAAAGACGGCAAATTCTATTGAAGAAGCTTTCAAAAATATTGCAAATGAAAATGAAAACGCAATTATACTCTGTACTGGAAGCTTATATTTCGCTGCTGAAATATTAAACTTAAATTAAATATTTTCTTTAATCCAAGATACAATATTTGACTTTGTGGTTGCCCCAACCTTTGTTGCTGCAAGCTCCCCATTTTTAAATAATAACATAGTAGGAATTCCTCTGATTCCCCATTTTGTTGGTTGGTTTGGATGTTCGTCAATATTATGTTTTGCTACTATAACTTGATCTTTCATTTCATTAGAAATTTCCTCAAGAATTGGGCCAATTTGTTTGCACGGGTTACACCATTCAGCCCAAAAATCCACTAGTGTTGGTTTACTAGCTTTTAAAACTTCTGTATCAAAATTTTCATCAGTAACATTTTTGGTAGACATAGGATTGTTTGAATGTAGTAATTTTTTTATTAAAGTCAACTAGCCTTTTGATACATTTTTTCCATCTCCTCAATAAATAAATTGATCTCATTGAGCATTGCAAGTTTATCTTTATCATCTTTAAATTTATTTCTTAAAGTATCAATTTCTGAATAGGTTCTTGGAATAGTATTCCACTTTTCTTTATTTGTGCTTAATACTCTAGAAGCAATTTCTTTATGTATAGACTTGTATTCATCTTGAGGCAAAGCTTCTGGATTTTCTTCATATAGTATTTTTTTTGCAAAATATCTTAATCTTTCATCTTTAAATTTTTGTAGAACTAAAAATTTCTCTTTCCAATCAGCTTTATGAAAGGCTGGCATGATTGCATTATCTTCTTTAGTTGTAAATTTTTTATATATTGACTCCTCGGCGTAGACTTCTTCTTGGGAGTCAAAATCTTGCTTTTCTCTTGCCTCATGATCTAAAATTGAACTAACTTTATTTGCAAATTCTTTATTATCTTTAATTAATTTAGCCCTTTCTTTCATTTTGCTTAAACTCAATTCCTTATAGCGGTCAAAATTCATACCATAACTAGAATTCATTATTATAGGATGTTTTTTATGTTTTATAGTTCTTATTACTTTTGGTGTTTTTTTTAATTCATTTTTTAATTCATTTGTCGAAAGTTTAAAATAAAAATTAGGATCTTTCATTAAGTCAAAACACATTGGATAACCCCACTGAGGATGTTCACATAGATAAGTCAAAACAAATGGAAAAGATTTACCATAATAAAAAAAATCAGTGCAGAACGTCAATTCGTTTTTAATAATTTGAAGCGCTTTATCTTTGCTAGTTGTCATTAAACTTGCTTTCCAAACATTTGGTGCATTTTTGCTTAAAAGTTTTGCAATTTCTATAGTTGCTAAAACATCTGATATGGCTGAATGGGCATCATTATGTTTTATGCCATTCATGGGTGCAAGCCTATCTAATTTAAAAACTGGATTATTTTTGTCACTAATTGGAGTTTTAATACAATTTGGGTAGTAAAGGTGAGAAGCGCGAGCTAAATTAAATAAATCTGCTCTCTCGTTTCCATTTGTAACTGTCAAATATGGATAATCTAGATTTTTAAAAAGAGTTCTTCTTAAAAATTCTTCATCAAAATTTATAGAATTATAACCAATAAAAATTGAATTTTTCCACTTATTAAATTTTTCCATCATTTGCCTAACCATTTGATAGTGGGATAAATTGGTTTCTTTAAGTATTTTTGGGGTAGTTTTATTTACAATTAAAGCCATGGCTTCTGGAATAATTCCAGGGCTGAGTTTACATCTGCCTTCGTAACGATCTAATTCTTGAAAATTATCGTTTACTAAAACAGCTGCAGCTTGAATTATTTGACCATAGGAAACATTTGAGGAGCATGTTTCAAAATCATAAAAAACTAAGTTTGCCATTAAGAAATACTACTTATTCAGTATCTTGATTTTGTCAATGTCTTCTTTTATTGCTTTTTCAACTTGTTCGGGATCTTTAATATTTTCTAAAGTTCTCATGATAGATCTAGCGTCACGTCCGAAATCATCAGTAACTTTCATCGTTTCTTCTAATTTTTTTCTTAATATCAAAATTCCATCAAAATGTTTAATAAATCTAGTTGTAATATTTTTAAGATCATCGTGAATTTGAGTTGCGTGCTTTTGAACTTTTAATGTATGAAAACCCATATGAAAAGCTTGTAAAATCGCACATAAAGTATTTGGTCCAGCAACTGTAATTTTATATTTTGTTCTTAGTTCTTCCATTAACAATTCTTTAGTTTTTGGATCCCTATAACTTGAAAGCTCTGCATACAAACCCTCTGTTGGAGCATAGACAATTGCAAAATCTGTAGTTTTGGGTGGCATAATATATTTTTCAGCTACCTTTTTTGCTTTAGCTCTAAAGGCTGACGCCAAATCATTTCTAGCTCGCGCCAACTCTTCTTTATCTTTACTTTGGTAAGCTTCATCAATATCTTTATATTTTTCAATGGGCCAGTGACTATCAATAGGGCACAGAACATCTTCTAATTTAACTGCAAACTCTACTACATCCCTGGTCTCGTCAGGCTTCATCTTTACATTTGCAATATACTGAGCTGCAGGCAATAACTCTTTTAGTAAAGCAGCTAAAGAAAATTCTGCTAAACCACCGTATTGTTTAACACCCGCTAAAATTCGACTAAAACTATCTTGGCTTTTATTAATAGCCTCAACCTGCTGATTAAAAGTTCCTACTTTCTCATCAACCTTGGTAAGCGCTTGCGTCATATCTCGTGTTACATCTTTAGATAAAGAATTAAAAGATGAAGAAATGCTAGATATTTGATTATTAATTACTTGTTTTAATTCCTGAAAATTTTGATTTTCTTTTAAACTTTCATTATTTTCCTCTTCTTTTTTTCTTTTGAAATTTTTAACATTGAAATAAATAACTACACCAACTCCTAAAACTACTAAAATATTTAAAAATACCAATAAATTATCCATGATTCGTAGAATATACTTCTTTATAACAAATACAAATAATCTATTTAAAAAATATCTTAATTATTTTTTTTTTGTCTTTCACGATCAATATGAGCTGTCATAGCATCAACAAGATAATCGGAATAAGTGAATATTTCTTTTGTTGCAAAAGATTTTGTTTCATGTTTTTCTGGATTAGCTTTATTTTCCACAACAATTTTACCTTTTTTTGCATCAGAATCTTCTAAATAAATTAAAATTAACCAGTCTTCATCAGGACTATCATCATATCTTATAAAACATTCATTGGATTCATATCTGCGATCAATAACTCTAAGAATACTCTTATGTTTTGGAATATATCTTTTATTTAATTGAAAAATCAAAGAGTTTGCTGAACGATAAAAAGATTCAAGAACAAGTTCTATAGTATTTCTTTGTTCTGCATACTCCTTTTCTTTTTGTAATATATCTTCTTTGGTATCTGTATCTGAAATTTCTACACCAAGGGACTCCACTCTTTCTCTGATTTTCTGTTCTCTAATTAATCGGTATTTATTTTTAATTTTTTCAAGACGCTCCTCTACTGGTCGATAATCTTCACGCTGTTCCTGTAAAGCTATTTTTTCTAAGTTTTTAATTTCCTGAAGTTCTCTTTTTCTAAAAGACTCAATTTTTTTCTCTAATTTAATTTCTTCAAGAAAACGTCTTCTTTTTTCAGCCTGTTCTTTTCTTAAAATAGCTTGCTCTTGTCTAATAAATTTTTTTAAATCTTGAGAACGTTCTCTAGCTAGTTTTTCTTCATTTCTAAGTTCACGTTGCTTTACTTCTAAGTTTAAACGCTCTTCTTCTTTAGCTTGCCTAGCTTTTTCTTTTTGCTCACGTGCAATTTTTTCTAACTGCTTAATTTTTTTATTCTCAAAATAATTATCATAAGCTCTAAAAACTGGTGTCAGAATAAAATTTATCACTTTTTGAAAGTTAATTTTTGTAATCTCACCTGCTTTCTTTTTAGCTTTGTAAATATTTTTTTTCTTGAGCTTAAATGTGGGGACTTTAATTTTTTTTAATTTAAACTTAGGAACCTTTATTGCTAACAGTCTATCTATTGGTTTTTTAACTATTTTTTTCTTAAATTTTTTTGATTTTGATCTTTTTTTTCGCGATTTAACTTTTCTTTTTTTTATTTTTTT
>SHAO01000026.1 GCA_004213215.1 Candidatus Pelagibacterales bacterium
TTTTCAGATAATTCAATATCTTTATTATAATTAGGTTTAACTTTATATGTTGATATTTTATTTATAACTACATCAATCTGATCTTTTAAATTTTTTTCTTTAATGTCTTTGTCTTTATGCAAAATTGCTTCATAATTTTCTAATTGCTTATCTCTTAATGCCTCTATTCTTCTTACACCAGAAGCAATTGATGACTGGTTAATTATTTTAAATTTTCCAATATCTTTGGTATTTTTAACATGTGTACCACCGCAAAGCTCTGTGGAAAAATATCCACCATTTTCTTTACCCATGGACAAAACCCTAACTTCTTCTCCATACTTTTCACCAAACATAGCTAGAGCTCCTTTAGAAACTGCTTCTTTGGGAGTCATTATTATAGTTTTGACATCAGTAGATGTATCAATCATTTCATTTACAAAAAGTTCTATTTTTTCAATTTCTTTTTTTTCAATAGGTTTATTATGACTAAAATCAAACCTGAGTTTTTCAGGACTAACTAGAGACCCTTTTTGAGTAACGTGTTTTCCAAGCGTTCTTCTTAAAGCCTCGTGAAGTAAGTGTGTAGCAGAATGATAAGCTCTAGCATTATTTCTCCTGTTTATATCAATTTCTAGGTTTACAGTTTGATTAATTTTTAAAGATCCTTTTTCAATTTTTCCATAATGTACATGAAGATCTCCCATTTTTTTTTGTGTATCGTTAATAATAACTTTACAATCATTAGAATAAATTATTCCTTTATCACCAACTTGTCCTCCAGACTCTGCATAAAATGGTGTTTGGTTAGTTATGATTTCAACTTCATCACCAGTTTTTGCCTCATTAACAAAACTCTCGCCTACTGATATTTTTAGAATTACTCCTTCAAGTTTATCAAATTCATAACCTAAAAACTCTGTAGAATTAATTTTATCTCTAACTTTGAACCATTTTTCTTCCAAAGATTTGTCACCGGATCCTTTCCAATTAGCTCTTGCAAGTTTTTTGCTTTTTTCCATTTCTTTATCGAAACCAGCATTATCAACTTTTATATTTTTATTTTTCAAAATATCCGCTGTAAGATCGATTGGAAACCCATAAGTATCATACAATTTAAAAGCAACTTCTCCAGGAAAGAAATTATTTTTTACTTTATTCAAATTCTCATTCAAAATTTCTATTCCTCTGCTAAGTAATAAAGAAAATTTTTCTTCCTCAGTTCTCAGTATCTCTTCAATTAAATGTTTTGCTCTACTTAGTTCTGGGTAAGAATCTCCCATTTCATTAATTAAAATAGGTACCATTTTATAAAAAATTGGTTCCTTACTACCTAATGTATGTGAATGTCTCATACCTCTTCTCATTATTCTTCTTAAAACATAACCTCTACCTTCATTTGATGGCAAAACTCCTTCTGCAACTAAAAATGAACTAGCTCTTAGATGGTCTGCTATAACCCTGTGACTTGATATATTTTTTTTAGTAACTTTAGTGTTGCTAAAATCTGAAGAAGCTTGGATTAAATTTTTAAAATGATCCGTTTCATAATTGTCGTGAGTCCCTTGAAGTAAAGCTGAGATTCTTTCCAAACCCATTCCAGTATCTACTGATGGCTTAGGAAGATTTATTCTTTTGTCCTTAGATACCTGCTCGAATTGCATAAAAACAAGGTTCCATATTTCTATAAATCGATCTCCATCTTGATCTTTACTTCCTGGAGGGCCACCTTTTAACTTTTCTCCATGATCATAAAATATTTCAGAGCATGGTCCACATGGTCCTAAATCTCCCATTGACCAAAAGTTATCACTTGTAGCTATTTTATAAATTCTACTTTCTGGCAAATTTGCAATTTTTTTCCATAGATTTAAAGTTTCTATATCCTCTGAATATACACTTACACTGAGTTTATCTTTTGGTATTTTAAATTCCTTAGTTATTAAATTCCATGCTAATTCAATTGCAACATCCTTAAAATAATCACCAAATGAAAAATTTCCTAGCATTTCAAAAAAAGTATGGTGTCTTGGTGTATAACCTACATTTTCTAAATCATTATGTTTACCACCAGCTCTTACGCATTTTTGAGATGTTGTAGCTCTTTTGTATTCTCTTTTTTCAAGACCTGTAAAAACATTTTTAAACTGAACCATCCCTGAATTGGTAAACATTAAAGTTGGATCATTACTTGGTACCAGGCTGCTAGATTCAACAATTTTATGCTGTTTATTAGAAAAGTAATTTAAAAATGATTTTCTTACATTTTTTAATGTTTTTTCACCCATCTACCTTATAAATACAGTTTTTTAGAATGATGTCTAGACGTGTAGAAAGGCGCTATTTTAAAGCGCCTTTCTAAGAGAGCGAATTATTAGTTATTTTTTGTCTATTTCTGGTTTTTCAGAATCTTTAGTATTTTTTTCAACTTTTGGGTTGCCTTCTATTTTTTTAGATATTAAGCCAGCTTTGGTCCTAATTGCCATCTCAATTTCTGCTGCAACCTTAGGATTTTGTTCTAAATAGATTTTGGCATTTTCTCTTCCTTGTCCAATTTTTTCACCCTTGTAAGCGTACCAAGCACCTGATTTTTCAACAACATCAGCTTTTGCGCCTAGATCAATTAATTCACCTACCTTACTAATACCCTTTCCATACATTAGGTCGAATTCAACTACTTTAAATGGTGGAGAAACTTTATTTTTTACAACTTTTACCCTTGTGGAGTTTCCGATTATTTGTTCTTTTTCTTTTATTGCTCCAATTCTTCTAATATCCATTCTAACTGAAGAATAAAACTTAAGAGCATTTCCTCCTGATGTCGTTTCAGGGTTTCCAAACATAACTCCAATTTTCATTCTAATTTGGTTGATAAATATCACCATTGTATTTGTATGTGCTATTGAACCCGTTAATTTTCTTAAAGCTTGGCTCATTAATCTAGACTGTAAACCAACATGATGGTCTCCCATTTCTCCTTCTAATTCAGCTCTTGGTGTTAGTGCTGCCACAGAATCTATAACTAAAACTGAAATTGATCCTGATTTAATTAATGTATCTGCTATTTCTAAAGCCTGCTCACCAGTGTCAGGTTGTGATATTAAAAGTTCTTCAGTCTTAACACCTAATTTTTTTGCATATATCGGATCTAGAGCATGTTCTGCATCAACAAATGCACAAATTCCTCCAGTTTTTTGAGATTCTGCCAATACTTGTAAAGCTAAGGTTGTTTTTCCAGATGACTCTGGACCATAAATTTCTATAACTCTACCTTTTGGAAGGCCGCCTATGCCAAGCGCAAGATCTAAACTCAATGAGCCTGTTGATACAGCCTCAATATTCATTGCCGCTTTTTGACCAAGCTTCATAACCGAACCTTTTCCAAAATTATCATCAATTTGGCTGATTGCTGCTTCTAAAGCTCTATTTTTTTCTTTGGATTCCGTTTCTTGATTTTTGCCTGTTTTTACTATTTTTAAGTTATTTTTAGTCATAATTTACCTCTTTTTTTTAAATTTTAGTTATCGAATCATTGTTATAAATGTACACATTTTGTTCTTTTTATCAATAGCTAATAAAATCCTTTAAATTGAAGGCTTTTTAGCAATTGATAAAAATTTATTTAGTTAGGTTTAGTTGTTTAGCCGTAAGTCTTCCTACTGCAGCCAAAAGATTAAATTGAGATATTAAAAAATTTTTTTCTGAGCTTGCCAAATTTATTCTCGAATTAAGTAAAATTGTTCGTGACTGAATAACTTCTAATGTAGTCCTACTACTTCCGGATTCATATTCTAAGGTTATGCCTTCATTAGCAATTTCTGCTGCTTTTACCTGCGATCTTATTGAGTCTAATACACTTTTAGAAGATTGATAGTTAGACCATGCATTGGCCACATCTGTTTCAATTTTCTTTTTACTATCTTGAAGCAAAAGCTCTTTTTGGTTTCTAAGTTCTCTAGCTTTTCTAAAATTAAATATATTATCACCTCCAGAAAACAAAGGCCATTTTGCTGTAGCTGTCACAGTTTGTTGGGTTCTATCTTGGATTGTTGAGCTCATATCATCCTGCTCTGCTATTTTATAAGACAATGTAGCAGAAGGAGAAAGATCTGAACCAGCAATTGTAACATCTAATTTAGATTGTTTAAACTCCAAAGATGCAATTTGTAAATCAGGGTTTTCTGAATTAGATATATTGTATGCATCTGCCAAACTTGAAGGTAAATCTATTTTAACTTTTTTTATTTCTTCAATATCTTCAGACGCTTCTTTTCCAATTATTTTTTCAAAGTTTGCTTCACTAGTTACCAGATCATTTTGAGCAGCAATTAATTCTGCTTTTCCACCTAAAAAAGATGATTCTGATTGCGCCAAATCAGTTAAATTTATCTCGCCTTTATCTAATCTATTTTGGTCGGTTTCAATTTGTCTTTCTAATAAATCAATATTTATTAAGTTAATGCTCACTTTTTTTTTACTCAGTAATAAATCTGCATGAGCCTCTGCGGCAGCTAATAAGATTTCTTGTTCAATTTTTTTTAGTTTAAATTCTGCTATATCATATGCATACTTTTTCTTCTTTATATTTGCCAAACCACCAAATCCCTGAAAAATTTTTTGTTCTATTTCCATTGATTGTTCAGATGGTTCAAAATTATTATTAATTGTGCCAGTATTATCTTGTTCACTAACATATCCTGAAATTGTAATGCTTGGCAAAAACTCACTGAACGAACCTCTTCGCTCTTCCATTGAAGCACGTTTACTTGCTCTCTCAGCATTAAGTTTGGGATTATTTAAATAAGCAGAACTAAGTGAGTCTAACAAAGTATTAGCTTTAGATTCACTAATATTCAAAGTAAATATAATAACTAAAATAAATTTAAATAAAAAATTCATTAAACTAAGACTTAAATAATAATTTTTTAATTTCATGGTTTTTTTTTAATAATATAATTACTGATGCAGATTTACTTAAATCTTTGATCATTTGCAAAGTAATTCTTTGATAAAACATTATAAAGCGTTTAATTTCATTATAGGACATTACATTTTTTTTAAATTTTGTATTTTTCTTCAATTTATTTTCTTGAAGCAATCTCCATTTAAAAACCATTTTGAAATTCGGAATTTTCATAAAAATATAATAATCAATCATTAAAAATATTTTTTTATATTCTTTTTTAAGTTTTTTATTTACATATTTTCGCCAAGTTAAATCTTTATCTTCATATTTTTCAAGAGCATTAATTGGTTTTTTCATTAAAAAATTTGATTGTGGTTGTGCTCCAACACACCAACCTTCTAGTATAACTATCTCGGGTCTTTCTTTTATATTAAACCAATATTTTTGTTTTAGGCGATTATCTTGTGATTTATCAAACTTAGGTAACTTAATTTTTATAAATTTATTTTTTTTTATAAAATAAAAAAATTTTTTTATTAGATTCATATCATGTGTGCCTGGCACTCCTCTTGTTTTAAACAAAGGATGTATGTTGTATGCCATTTTATTTCGATCTTTTAATGTTTTATAAAAATCATCAATAGAACTAATATATATTTTTCTTTTAAAAAACTTTTTTAGAATAATTTTTAAAATTTGTGCTATTGTTGTTTTTCCTGATCCTTGACCTCCTGAAAATCCCAAAATTAAAGTTTTCCCTTTTTTTTTATATTTATTTTCAATCCAAAATGATATGGGTATATAAAAATTTTTTAAGCTTTTTATTTTTTCTACTTTAGACTTTCCTAAAATTTTTTCTTTATTTAATAGTTTAAAATAGTCTTCTTTTACGTGATCAAAACACTCATTAATTGATTGCATTAAATTAATTATTTTTATCTAGAGGGTGGTTTTCGCCATCATTAATAATTATATCTTTTAACTCAAGTGGCTTTACGTCTTCTATACATCCAACGTTTATCATATAAACTTTATCGTGATTACTTCTTGGATTTGTGTGAGTATAAATCCCACATTCTGAACAAAAATAATGTTCGGCTACTTTTGTATGATATTGATAAAGAGTTAAAAGATCTTTTCCTTTGATAAGTTTAAAATTATCAGGTCTAACCGGTGTCATTATATAACCTTTTCTTTTACAAATTGAGCAGTTACATCTAACAAGCTTTTCAAATCCATTTTCTGGTAATTTAACTTCAGCTTCTACTCCGCCGCAGTGACAAGTTAATTTTTTCATTTGATTTTTAATTTAAATTCTTTAGCACGATTTTCATATACTGGTAATAGTTATCCACATCAAAACTAAATATAGTTTTAATGTTCATGTTTTGATTCAGTTTAGATTCTTTTTTGGACTCAAAATACAACCTAATGGACGTTTTCCACATCTTGCTATATCCCTTCCAATATTATAAATTAGAACAAAAGTAGAACATTATGAAGATATTATTACCATTTCATTTGCAAAAAGTTGGTGCCGGATTCCCGTCCCCAGCAACAGATTATGTGGAAGATGATATAGATCTGAATACTCATTTAATAAAAAATATCCCGTCCACATTTCTTATCAGGGTTCAGGGTAAATCTATGAATAAGGTTGGAATTCATAACGATGATCTCTTGGTGGTAGATAGAAGTTTAAATCCAAAAAATTTTTCTACAGTAGTTGTTAATTTTAATGAAGAATTAGTTGTAAAAACTTTTATAAAAGAAAAAGATCAATCTTTTTTAACTTCTGGATCAAAAGAAATTAAAGATAAAATTAATTTAACTGAAAATCCTGAAATTACTATTTGGGGTGTAGTAACCTATGTCATTCATGCATTATAACAATAAAATAGCATTAGTTGATTGTAATTCTTTTTATGTTTCTTGTGAAAGATTATTTAATCCATCAATAAATAAAAAACCAGTTATAGTTCTTTCAAGTAATGATGGTTGTGTAATATCTAGATCAACGGAAGCAAAAAATTTAGGAATTAAAATGGGAGAACCCTATTTTAAAGTAAAAAAAACAGTAAAAGAAAACGATGTAAGTGTTTTTTCAACAAATTTTGCTCTATATGGAGATATCTCAAGAAGAGTTATGGAAACTTTAAAACAATTCTCTCCACAAATGGAAATTTATTCAATTGATGAGGCTTTTTTAGATTTGTCTTCAATAAAAAATGAAGATTTGCTAGAACATGGTTATAAAATTAGAAAAACTATTCTAAAATGGACTGGCATACCAACTAGCATTGGGATTGGAACAACAAAAACTTTAAGTAAAGCGGCAAATTATATTGCTAAAAAAGAAAAGTCAGGAGTTGTTGACTTGGTAAACTCAAAAAAAATAAATGAACTTCTTTCAAGAATTAAAATAAATGACGTTTGGGGTGTTGGAAAACAATTAACAAAATTCTATATTAGAAATGGGATAAATACAGCTTATGATCTCAAAAAAATTCATAACAATTGGATAAAAAAAAATACAAATGTTTTTGGGTCACGTACAGCAATGGAATTAAGAGGACACCCATGTGTATCTTTAGAACCCTATGAAGAAAAAAGAAAAAATTGCTGTGTATCGAGATCTTTTGGAAAAAAAGTTACAAACTTAGAGGATCTCAATGAGGCTATAACAACTCACTGTCTAAATGCTACTCAAAAAATAAGGTTGGATAAACAAACAGTAAAAAAAATAACTGTTTTTATAAGAACAAGTCCTTTTCAGATGAAAAGTAATTACTATGCAAATTCAAAAAATATTGACTTACCAATAAGAACAAATGATAGTATTGTAATAATTAAACAGGCCTTGAGTGCTTTAAAAAGTATTTATAAAAAAGGGTATAGATATCAAAAAACAGGAATAATTCTTTCAGGTTTAAAAGATGCTGATATTTATAATAAAAATTTATTTTCTACAATTAATAATGATGAAAAAAGAATAAAATTGATGAAAGCAATTGATCATACAAATATAAAATATGGTAATAATGCTTTAAGTATTGCTCAAGCAAGATTAAAAAAAAGGCGTAATACTAAAAAACAGTATTCTTCCAAAATCAATACAGCTTGTTTTGATTTTTTACCTACTGTTAAAATTGCTTAAAATATCAATACTATTAATATTTTCTAAAGAATTTTTTAACTCATCAATATTTTCGCGAGATGAAACTTTCAGAATTAATAATAGAAAAATAAGGACAGTAAATATTGGAAGTAAAGTAATAAAAGAAATATTGCCAAAGATAAAAAATAAATAAATAAATAAAAATAAAATAGAACGAAAAATTACAGCTGTTTTAAAAACTGCTATAATTGCAAAAGAGTGAATTAAAAGATTAAACAAATTCATTTTAGATGGTCCAAAATATCTTTTGCCTCTAATTGACGGTACAGATGTACGATTGGAAATAACTTTAGTTATAGACCCAGAAAAACTGCTCCAAGTGCAAGCTTCTTTTACCAATTTAGCCGCATCTTCTTTTGGTATACAGCTATAATTTCCAAATTTGATCAGTTCACCAGTAAAGACATATGTTAAAATTTTGTGACATTCATAGAGCAATTTAAAAAAAAAACCTTCAGAACGCTTAATTCTATCTAATGTTACTGTTTTTGATGGACTTTCTTTAGATTTATTAAATAATAAAGTAAGTTCTTCAGGGCGGTCTTCGCCATCGCCATCCATTGGAATTACGTAATCAAAATCTTCTTTTTCAGTTAAATATTTTAATCCAGTAGCGTTACATCTTGCATGCCCTCTGTTGTAACTCATATTTATTACTCTAACAGACTTCAACTTTTTTAGATTTAATTCAGATGCTGGTCTTTCTTCGGTCGAAGCATCATTAAAAATTAAAACTGAAATTTCTGCATCCCAATCAGCAACTTGTAAATCAATATTATTTAAAAGTTTAAAAACTGATTTCCAATCATTATAAATAGGAATTAAAATTACAAACTTTTTCATTTATTTTTTCCAATCATACATATACCTTGTTCTTTTACTTGAGAAAATATTCCTTTACAAATTTTTGATAGTGTTTCTGCGTCTCCAATTAAAATAAAGCCATCATCAATATTTTTAAAAAAAGAAATCTTATTATTTTCAAAAATATTATCCCATACTGGTCTATCTTTAAGATGATAAGATAAATTTCCCCCATGCCACTCGTCTCCTCCTATTACTCCAATTTTATTTACAAAGTTATCGTCCCATTTTTTTTGAACAATTTGTGAAATTTCTTTTCCTGGATAATCTGTTCTTTTATTTGTTTGTGTTATTGAAACATAAAAATAGATTATAGGAGATAAAATAAATAGAATTAAAAAAATAGAAATAAAATATTTAAGATTTTTTAAAACAATTTTTTTCTGAAATATATAAACAATTAAAACACCAGCGAATAAGTAAAAAGGTGTCATCCACATCGTTCTTATTTTTACTCCCATAAATAGTGAAGTAAGAAAAATTAATATTATTGGAATAATATTTATAACAATTAAAAAAATTAATTTTTTATCTTTAAAATTTATTTTTATTTTAAGTTTTGAAATTATAAAGAAAAACATAACAAAAAACGGTATTAATAATGCAATTTGTTTTCCTAAAAATATTATTGGAAATAAAAGATGATTTGTTAAAAAATTAGAATCTTCTATTCCTGTTCTATGCAAAGCATACTTAATTGTAATGAAATTATTATCTATTAACCATATTAAATGAGGTAATAAAATTACAAAAAAACTAATAAGTGAAACTAAGCATTTATAATTGAACTTTTTTTTAACAATGAGATAAATAAAAAAAACATCGAAAGCAATTAACAAATATAAAAATAAATATTTTGACAATACCCCTAGTCCAGCAAACAAACCAAACAAAAGCCAACTTATCGTATTATTCTTTTTAATTCCTTCCCAACAATAATAAACTGTTAAAGCCCAAAAAGGTAACTGGGCTACATTTACATTAAACTCTGGTGTTGTAAAATTATAAAAAAATATTCCTTCAAGTAATAATATAGAAATTAAACTATAAATTTTGTTTTTTAAAAAATCTTCTGAAAATTTAAAAACAATAAAAAAAGTTGAAACAACAAACAATTGGCTAAGAAAATAATATGACCAATCTTGATTTCCAAATATTTGATAAAAAACTTCAACTGCGAAAGCGCTTAATGGAGGATGTTTGTTAAAACCCCAATCTAAATTACTTCCCCAAGCTAAAGCTTCTATTGTATCTAAAGGAAGATTGTTATTTGAAATGGCAGGAACTAATACCCAAATGGCGAAATGACTTAGTAAAAAAATTGTTAAAACTTTATTAATATCTTTTTTTGCGAGATTCATGTTATGAATTTATACAAGTTTATGACTATTGACACCTGTAAAAACGTAAATATACTGACCGGCCTTAAACAAATTATTATTATATTACATGCCAAAAAAATATACCCCAAGTGAAAAAGAAAAATATATGTGTGAAAAACATAAAGTATTTTTTAAAAAAAAATTAGTAGATTGGAAAAATGAGATAGTTGAATTAAACAGCAAAGGTTTGTATTTAAAAGATATTGATCATGAGATCTCTTCTCCTGATGTAGTGGACCAAGCGTCATCTCAAACTGAAAAAAATGTTGAAATGAGAACATTAAATAGACAAATAAAACTATTATCTAAAATAGAAAAAGCTATTAAAAGAATTCAAGATAATACCTATGGCTACTGTGAAGAAACTGGAGAAGAAATAGGTTTAAAAAGACTAATAGCAAGACCTATAGCTACATTATCAATCGAAGCTCAAGAAAAACATGAAAAAAATGAAAAAGTATTCGCTGATTAATAATCTAAATTTTTGGTATTTTTTCTCCAGTATTTAAACAGTCATAACCTTTTATTACAGCATCCCTTAAAGCTATTTTTTCATACCATCTGCTTAGATTTTTAAATCTATTTAAGCCAACATCGTGCCAATCGTGTCGAGCAATCCAAGGGAAAGTAGCAATATCAGCGATTGAATAATTTTTTCCCGCCAAGTAGTCTGAATTTGATAAACGTTCATCTAAATCTTTGTACAATCTTTTAGCAATATTCAAATATCTTTCTTCACCAAACTTACTTTTCCCAGGGTTGTAGTGATGAAATTGGTGGTGCTGTCCTAACATTGGCCCAACATCTCCCATTTGAGCCATTAACCATTGGTTTATAAGATTTCTATCATCTGGATTATAAAACTTTCCACTCGCTTCTGCTAAATAAATTAAAATAGCTCCAGATTGGAATAAACTAATTTTATTTTTGTGGTCAGTTATTGCTGGTATCTTACTTAAAGGACTTATTTTTCTAAAATCAGAATTAAATTGTTCGCCCTTAGAAAGGTTTACTTCTGTTATCTTATAGTCAAATTTTATTTCTTCTAACATAATGGATACTTTTCTTCCATTAGGTGTATTGGAATAAAATAACTCAATCACTTTTTTTTATACCTAATTTTTCTTGAATATTTTTAGAAGTTGTTGAAAATTCAAATCTATATTTTTCATTAGGTTTAGCTAATTTAAAACATGCTCTAGCAGCTAAAGCTCCTTCGTGGAAGCCTGATAAAATTAATTTAAGTTTTCCTGGATATGTACAAATATCTCCAATCGCAAAAATACCTTCTTTGTTTGTTTGAAAATTTTCAGTGTTAACAGGTATAGTTTTTTTATCCAAATTTAATCCCCACTCAGCTATAGGACCCAATTTCATTATCAAGCCAAAAAAACCAAGGACAAAATCGGTTGTAATTTTTTCTGATTTGCCATTATCATCTTTAATTGTAATTGAACTAATTTTATTCTGCCCTTCTATAGAATCAATTTGAAATGGGGTTTTTATTTTTATTTTACCTTCTTTTTCTAATTTTCTCGCAATATCAGCGCTATTTTTTGTACCTCTAAATTCATTTCTTCTATGTACTAATACTACTTCAGAAAATTTTGACATTTCAATCGCCCAATCTAAAGCAGAGTCTCCTCCGCCAAAGATACAAACTTTTTTATTTTTAAAAAAATTTTTATCTTTGATTGAATAAAAAACCCCTTTATTTTCAAATATGTCTGCTCCTTTCACTAAAAATTTCCTTGGTTCAAACGAGCCTACACCTCCAGCAATTATTACATTTGGTGCTAAAAATTCTGTTTTTTTATTTGTTGTAACTCTCCAACCGTCTTTTTCTTTAGAAATTTTTTCGACTCTTTGGTTTAAATGAAAATTAGTTTTAAAAGGTTTAATTTGCTCTAGTAAATTTTTTGTTAAACTTTCTCCTGTGCACTCTGGTATTGCTGGAATATCATAAATGGGTTTGTCTGGATAAAGTTCTATACATTGACCACCAACTTTGTCTAAGTTATCTACCACTTCAGCTTTAAGACCAATTATTCCAAGTTGATGTACCGCAAATAAACCTACTGGTCCTGCTCCAATTACTAAAACATCGGTTTTAATCATAGTTTAATTATCCTTGCTTTGATGGCATTTTTACGACCAAACCATCTATTTCTTCCGATACTATAATTTGGCAAGATAATCTGCTTAATTTTTTTGGTTCAAACGCCATATCAAGCATATCTTCTTCTGCAGATTCTTTTTCCTTTAATTTCTCAAACCATTTTTCATCAACATAAACATGGCAAGTTGCACAAGCGCAAGAACCTCCACAATCAGCATCAATTCCTGGTATATTATTTTGCACTGCACCTTCCATTACGGTTAGTCCATTTGCCACTTCTTGGGTGTGGATTTTTCCATTATGTTCTATGTAAGTAATTTTAGGCATGATTTAAGTCTTCTAAATATATGCTAAATAAAATAATGCAATAGATAAAATGATGTGTTTTAATCGTTTATTAGATTTTTTCTTATGTCAGCAAAATTCCAAGAAATTTACCAAAGGTCTATTAAAAATAACAAAGAGTTTTGGTCAGAAGTAGCAAATGATGTATTTTGGTACAAAAAACCTACAAAAATTTTAAATTCTGACAACCCTCCTTTCTATAAATGGTATGAAGATGGAACTACAAATACTTGCTACAACGCTATCGATTTACACGTAAAAAAAGGAAATGGAAAAAAATTAGCTATTATTTACGATAGTCCGATTACAAACTCACAAAAAAAAATAACTTATTCTGAATTAAAAGATCAAGTTTCAGTCTTTGCTGGCGCCCTAATTAATCAAGGAATAAAAAAAGGAGATAGAGTTATAATTTATATGCCTATGATCCCTGAAGCAGTAGTTGCTATGCTTGCTTGTGGAAGAATTGGTGCAATTCATTCTGTTGTTTTTGGAGGTTTTGCTGCAAACGAACTTGCAAGCAGAATAGATGATTCTAAAGCTAAAATTATTTTATCAGCATCATGTGGTTACGAGCCAGGAAAAACAATTGCTTATAAACCTCTTTTAAAAAAAGCAATTGAGCTAGCAAAACATAAAGTTGAAAAATGTATTATTTACCAAAGAAAAGATTTTAAAGCTGATTTAGATAAAAGTGATATTGATTGGAATGATGCAATAAAAAAAGCAAAACCAGTTGAGTGTGTAGAGATGAATGCAAATGATTATGCTTATATACTTTACACATCAGGAACCACTGGAGTTCCAAAAGGAATTGTCAGAGATATAGGGGGACATATTGTTGCTCTTAAATGGACTATGAAAAATATTTACAACATTGATCCTGACGATGTGTGGTGGTCTGCTAGTGATATTGGTTGGATAGTTGGTCACTCTTATATTGTTTACGCTCCCCTCTTCTATGGATGCACAACTGTTTTGTTTGAGGGTAAGCCTGTGGGTACTCCTGATGCTGGAACATTTTGGAGAATTATTTCTGAACACAAAGTAAAATCACTCTTCACTGCACCTACTGCTTTTCGAGCAATTAAAAAAGAAGATCCTAATGGAAAATTTTTCAAAAAATATGATTTATCTTCTTTTGAATCTTTATTTCTTGCAGGCGAAAGAGCTGATCCCGATACTTTAAAATGGGCAGAGGGTTTATTGAAAGTTCCAGTTATTGACCACTGGTGGCAAACGGAAACCAGTTGGGCCATTAGCGCAAACTGCGCAGGAATTGAACTAGAAAAAACAAAATACGGATCAGCATGTAAACCTGTTCCAGGTTACGATGTAAAAATATTAAAAAGTGATGGTAAAGAAGCTAAGCCTAATGAAATGGGAGATGTAGTGGTTAAACTTCCTCTTCCTCCAGGAACTTTTCCAACGCTTTGGGGTGCTGATGAAAGATATAAAGAAACTTATATGTCAAACTATCCTGGTTACTATCAAACCTATGATGCGGGCCATATTGATGAAGATGGTTACGTTTGGATCATGTCACGAACGGACGATATTATTAATATTGCCGGTCACAGATTATCAACGGGTGCCATGGAAGAAGTTTTAGCTGAGCATCAAGATGTTGCGGAATGTGCGGTCTTAGGAATTGCAGATAAATTAAAAGGACAATTACCCATTGGTTTATTAACGCTTAAAGCGGGTGTTACTAAAAGTCATGAAGACATTTCAAAAGAATGTATTCAGATGGTTAGACAAAAAATTGGTCCCGTTGCAGCTTTTAAAACTGCAATTGTTATAAAAAGACTACCTAAAACAAGATCAGGTAAAATATTAAGAGGAACAGTGAGGAAAATAGCTGATAATGAGCCTTATAAAATGCCAGCAACGATTGATGATCCTGCTATACTTGATGAAATAAAAGGAGATTTAAAAAAACATAACATACTAAAATGAAAAAAATATTTATAATTATAATTAGTTTATTAATTGTAAATCCTGCATTTGCTGCACCACTAAAATCACCATTAGATAAATTATTAAAGTACTTTAAAAACGGTGAGATGATTAAAATCCAATCATATACTGCTAAAAATTTTATAGAAATAAAAGATGGAACTTATAAAAAATCACCCATTGAAATAGACGCATTTATATCTTATCCAAAAAAAGGTGATGGGCCATTCCCAGTTTTAGTATTTGCTCATGCAAGTGGTGGACCACTTTTGTTTACAGATGAATGGTTTAAATTTAACAGACAGGTCGCAAAATTATTACAAAAGAAAGGAATTGCTGTAATGTTTTTAGATAATTTTGCACCTAGAGGCACATATACTACTTATGCAAATCAACAAAAAGTAACTCATTGGTCAACATACATTGATGCATTCAAAGCACTTGAATATTTATCAAAACAACCAAAAGTAAATATTAAAAAAATTGGAATTACTGGTTGGTCAAGAGGAGGAATGATTTCCACAATGGTGGCTGAGAAAAGATTAAGAGATATATTAGTTAGTAAAGATTTATATTTTGCTGCTGCACAACCTAGATCTCCAGATTGTACTACAAATATGTTTAGAAACCCTCAACCAATAAAAGAAACAAAAACTTGGATGGTTCTTGGTGGAGCTGATGATTACACCCTAGCAGAAGACTGCGTTGAACAAGGAGAAAGAATCAAAGCAAATGGAGGAGATATAGAAATTACGGTAAAAAAAGGATGGGGGCACGGGTTCACTGCAAATTATGAAGCTGAATACGAGGGGGATCCGATGATCTTTCATAATTGTCCTGACTCTTTAATGGAAGATGATGGAACTTACGGTACTAGTGATCCAAACTATAAGTGGGCTAAGGAGTGGTGGAATGATCCATGTATTACAAGAGGTGCTCATATAGGAGGAAATAAGGGAGCCAAATTCAAAGGACCATTTTTAAAATTTTTTAAAGAAAACTTACTTAATTAAAATTTTAACGGTTTACCATTAGCTTTTTCAATAAGCTTACCATCCCAAACAATTGCTTTACCATTAACAATCGTTCCTAAAGGAAAACCTTTTACTTCATAACCATCAAATGGGGTCCAGCCACATTTACTTGCAATCCAATCGTTTTTAATAACTTTTTTCATATTCATGTCCACGATGGTTAAATCAGCATCATATCCTTCTTTAATGTAACCTTTGTTTTTAATTCCAAAAATTCTTACTGGGTTTTCACAAACTAATTTTATGAATTGGTTTAAAGTTAACTTATTATTGTTTATATGATTAAGCATAAGGGGGACTAAAGTTTGAACTCCTGGCATTCCCGATGGTGTTTGAGGGTATTCTTTCTTTTTATTCTCTAAACTATGGGGAGCATGATCTGAGCCAATTGTATCTACTATTCCATCTTTTACAGCCTTCCAAAGCATATCTTGATGCTTCTTATCTCTAATGGGAGGATTCATTTGCGCTAGTGATCCTAACAATTTATAACAAAGCGGCGCACTTATAGTTAAGTGCTGTGGAGTTATTTCAAAGCTAACATTACCTTTATATCTAGATAAAAATTCTACTTCTTCTTTTGTAGTTATATGCAAAACATGTATTTTTTTATTATAGCGTTCTGCAATTTTTACTACTCTTCTGGTTGAAGACATCGCACATTCTTCATTTCTCCAAATTGAATGAGAGCTAACATCACCTTTTTTTATGAATTTTTTTCTAAGATTTAAAATATCTTCATCCTCAGAATGGATAGAAACGATTTTAGAACTGTTTGAGATAACTTTTTCAATATCCTTTTCATCTTTTACTAAGAGATTTCCTGTAGAAGAACCTGCAAATAATTTTACTCCACAGCATCCTTCGAGTTGATCTACTTTTTTTAAATCTTCCATATTTTGAGGAGTAGCACCAAAATAAAAAGCATAATTAGAAAACATTCTATTTTTAGCTAGACTAAGTTTTTTATTAAATTCAGTTTGATTTGATGTGGGTGGATTCGTGTTAGGCATTTCAAAAACAGAAGTTACTCCTCCTAGAACTGCTGCTTTACTTCCCGATTCCAGATCCTCAACATCAGTTGAACCTGGTTCCCTAAAATGAACTTGAGTATCTATAATTCCTGGTAAAACTATAAGATTGGTTGCATCCA
>SHAO01000027.1 GCA_004213215.1 Candidatus Pelagibacterales bacterium
ACCGTAAACAACTTGTGATTGAAAAAAAATGCTATTTTGTTGTCATAAAATGAAAAAAAAATTAATTTCTCATTTTTTCTCCATTTGAATCGTAAAGAGGTCGGTCTGTTACATGAGCCAAATAAAATTTTCCATTAATTTCTACATCTAAAGTTGTTTCATGTTTTGCTAATTCTTCTGGCACATAACCAAGAGCCATACTTTTTTTAACGTGGTGAGCAAAGCCTCCAGATGTAATATACCCTACACATTTATTTTCTTTTAAAATTGCCTCATCTTTTGTTACATCGATATCTTTTGTATCTATTATCATAGTAACAAGTCTCTTTTTAACTCCTTGTTCTTTTTCAATTAAACATGCTTCTTTTCCAATAAAATCTTTATTCCAATGAATAAATGCATCTAGTCCGGACTCTGCTGCGGTAAAATCTGGTCTAAAATCAAGTGTCCACGCACCCCAATTTTTTTCCAGTCTTAATGACATCAAGGCTCTCGTGCCGTAAAATTTTAGAGAAAGATCTTTGCCATGTAATTCAATTGCTTCAAATAATTTTAATTGAAATTGTGGGGCAACATAAATTTCGTAACCAAGCTCACCTGAAAAAGATATACGATTTAATATCGCGGGAACTCCTCCAACAAAAGTTTCTTTGGTATCTCTAAACTTAAACATTTTATCTGAAAGATCATCTCTACAAATTTTGGATAATAATTTTCTCGAATTTGGACCTGAGATGGCGATGCCATGAAAGTCATCTGATCTATTTCTATAACTTACATCTTTTTTTGGTAAAAATTTTTCAAACCATCTTCGATGCATTTCTTGTGCTGCACCTGATCCAAAAATCATAAATTTTTCTTCGTTTAGGCAGGCTACAGTTAAATCACCATACAGCTTACCTTTAGGTGTTAACATTGGTGTAAGAATAATTCTACCTGGTTTAGGTATTCTGCCTGCTAAAATATAGTTTAGAAAATTTCTCGCTCCTTTTCCTATGAATTCATGTTTTGCAAAATTTGCTATTTCAGTTGCACCAACGGAATTTCTAACAGCTTTCACCTCATCGGCAACATAATCATGGCATCTTGATCGTTTAAAAGTAGGTTCTTCATGCGCATCTTTAGGATTTTTTGCAAACCAAAGCGCAGTTTCCAGACCAAATGAATCCCCCATTACAGCTCCTTTTTCAACAAGACGGTCATATAGCGAAGTTGTTTTTTGTTTTCTACCTTTTGGCAAAGTCTCGTTTGGAAAAGTCATAATAAATCTTCTTTCATAATTTTCTGAAGATTTTATAGTTCCGTAGTCTGGTGATGCATAATTCCCAAAGCGAGCAACATCCATTGCCCAAACATCTATTGAAGGTTCTCCATCAATTATCCATTCTGCTATACACTTTCCTACTCCACCACCTTGACAGAATCCGGCCATTACTCCAACTGCGACCCAGTAATTTTTTATTCCAGGAACAGGACCAATTAATGGACTTCCATCAGGACCAAAGGTAAATGGTCCGTTAACAATATTCTTTATTCCTGCTTTTTCTAATGCTGGTATTCTTTTAAAACCTATTGCTAGTCTGTCTTGAATATTTTCTAGTTTAGGCTCTAAAAGTTCATGTCCAAAATTCATAGGGGTCCCTTTTACTTTCCATGGCGTAGATTTTTGCTCATAAGTTCCAAGCAACATTCCATTTCCTTCTTGTCTAAAATAAATATTTCCTTCAAAATCAGTGCCTATAGGTAATCTTTTATTTTTTTCCATTGCTTCAATTTCAGGTATTGCCTCAGTAATCAAATAATGATGTTCCATTGGTTGTACTGGTAAATTTACACCAGCTAACTTACCTACTTCTCTTGCCCATAGACCGCCAGCGTTGATGACTATCTCTGCATTTATATTTCCTTTGTCTGTAATTACATTCCAAGTTCCATCATTTTTTTGCTTAGTGTCCTTTACAACTGTGTTGGTATAATATTTGCCTCCATAAACTTTGGCCGCTTTTGCAAAAGCATATGTCACACCCGAAGGGTCAACTTCCCCATCAATGGGGTCCCATAAAGCTAAAAGATATTTTTTAGGGTCTATTAAAGGATGTTTTTTTTTAACTTCTTCTAGAGAAATGAATTCTTGATCTAAACCCATGTACCTAGCTTTTGATCTTTCTCTTTTTAAATAGTCTGCCCAAACCTCATTGGAAGCTAAATAAAAACCCCCACTTGGTTTAAAACCAGTTGAATGACCGGATTCTTTTTCAATATCTTTATAAAGACCAATTGTATAGGCCATCATCCTTGAGATATTTGGATCAGAAGAAATAACATGAACGTTTCCTGCTGCATGCCAAGATGAACCAGAAGTTAATTCTTTTCTTTCAAGTAATATACAATCTTTTAAACCAAACTTAGATAAATGATATAGTATTGAGCAGCCGACTACTCCTCCACCTATTACAACTACCTTGGCGTTTTTTTCCATTAATATAAATTATAATGTTTTTGCTGCGTCAGTATTATGTTTTTTTAAAGTTTTATCCGTACCATGTGCATAATGTTTCGACATATCAGGATAGTACTTATATGAAATAGGTTTTCTTCCCAAAGCAACTGACATTTCGCGTACATGATGAGGTTCAGCACCACAACAAATTCCAATAAAATTTATTTTTTTCTCTACACATTCTTTTGCAAATTCAGCCATTTCAAATCTATTGCAATATTTATTATCCAGGGCAACAGGAAAAGCATTGCCTCCAGGTATACAATCACAACCTTCATCAGTTTGATTTAAAAAACCAGGTTCTTTTTCAGTTGTTCTATAAGGTACTGGTAAAGCTGCAACATGACAAGAAACGCTTTTTCTTATTTCTGGCAAAAGTTTCATTGTCATTTTTGGACCTCTGAAACAATTTAATCCAACAACATCGGCACCGTTGTCTTCTAGAATTTTACAAGCATCACCAGGAGAAAATCCATCTCTAGTTTTGCCATCCCTTCTAAATGCATAATTGCATACAGCAATTAATCCAGCATCTTTAATAGCTTTCAGTGCAATTTTCATTTCTTCTACCCAAGTAATTGTTTCAGCAATTATAAAGTCAACACCAGCTTCTTTTGCCCAAGCAACTTGTTCCTCAAACATTTTCTGGCATTCAATGTTGCTCTTTTTATCATTTGGGTCATAAATATTTGTATTAGCTACATCTCCACAAACCATTAAATCTAAGTCTTTAAATTCTTTTTTAGAGTCTTTTGCTATTTGCAACGCATTTTTTTGAAGAGGCTCAAGAAGTTTTTCTTTTCCTATTATTCTTAATTTTTCTCTATGACCATAGTAAGTAAACGCCTGAATAACATCACTTCCAGCACGTATAAACTCTCTATGTAATTGAGAAACTACTTCTGGATGTTCTAAAACTACTTCTGGAACAAAAGCTCCAGCTGACAAATATCCTCTTCTTTCCATTGCAAAAAGATATCCTTCTGCACAAAGTATAGGTCCTTCATTAAGTCTTTCGATTAAATTCTTGCTCATTTTTTTCTCCTATTTGGTTTTAAATAATTTTTTTTTAAATTTTTTAGAATTTAAAGACTCTAAAAAGAATTAGACTTTAGATGGTAAAAAAATCTAGCTACATAAAAATTTTTTATATTTTTTTCTATAACGCTGATCATTGTTAATTAAAGCTTATCATTTCCATTAAAATGTTAAAGTTTTTTATGCAAAACCTAAGGTTGTTTTAAAACTGTGGTATTGTTAAGATATTTTATGGCTCAAAAAGACGTGGGAAACAAAATACCTATTTATAAATTAAAAACTACAGATGAGGTCATGAAGTATTATGACGAATGGGGTATTAAAAATAAGTATGACCAAGATATGATTGATTGGAATTACTCAGGTCCCAAAGAAACAGTTCAAATTTTTAAAAAGTATGCAAAAAACAAAGATATTAAAATATATGATGCTGGCTGTGGAACTGGTTTAGTTGGAGTTGAATTAAAAAAATTTGGCTACAAATATTTTGATGGTGCAGATTTATCTCAAAAATTATTAGATTTGGTACCTAAAAAGCTTTATCAAAATCTTTCAAAAGTTGATTTAAACAAAAATATAGAAGTTAAAAATAATACCTATGATGCAATAATGTGTGTAGGAACTTTTACATTTGGTCACGTCAAGCCTCATGCTTTAGATGAGTTTGTTAGAATTGTTAAAAGTAAAGGTTTGATTTGCTTCACAATAAATGAAGGCATTTATGAAGAGTATGGTTTTGATATAAAAATCAAAGAATTAAGTGACAAAAAAATTTGGAATATAAAAGAATTTTTTAAGTCTGATTATATAGCTAGTAAAAATGTAAATGCTTGGTTATGTTTAGCTGAAATAATTAAATAAATTTAAGTTTATACACCTACATAACCAAACTCTAACGATGCATCACTAATGTGGTGATAAAACGACTCTCCAAAGCTACGTAGTGTAAATAAGTTGAATGTATTTGGTTCATTACTGACAAAGTCAACTATAATATTAATTCCATGAAAAACGGTACCGGCGCTATTATCCTTTTCAAACTCATGAAAATTTAAAGGACATCCTTTTTTTAATATATTCATAGCTTTCGTGCCTTTAATTTGTATTACTGCTCTTGAATGAGAAATATTGGTAACAGCAAAATTATCACTATCACACTTTTCAATTATGAATTTAGTAATATTTTCTTTTGATGAAATAACCAGCCAGGTATTTGGTGCACTCCAAATAATTCTTGTTTCTTTGTTTGATGAAACTTTTGGACTTTTTAAAGGAAAATTTAGACCGTCAATCTGTAAATTGCTTAGCTGAGTTTTAGAATTTTTATAATGAACAACTTGAACTATTGTTAAATTTTTTATTTCTGAAATTTTAATTAAATCACTTTCATTTTTTTCATGATGATTTCCAAAAAGACCTTTTTTATGAATAGAATCTAAGGGTGTGACAGCGGTCATGATCTTACCCTCTCTCCTTTTGGGTCTACATAATGAGAAGATACAATTTCGACTTCAATATTTGTGTTTTTTAATGGCGAAAGTGCAAAAAGTTTTTTTCCTATTTTTTTCTTCCCATCTTTAAGAATGGCTAAAGAAAAAGGATTATTGTATTCCACGCTCCAACACGAAGCTGAAATGTGCCCTAGTTTTGGATTAGGAAAAGAAGCGCTACTATCTTCAACTAAATGGGAACCTTCTGGTATCATTGTTTTTTTATCTACTGGAACTACACCTACAATTTTCTCTCTAGCGGAGTCTAAAAATGCATTTCTATTTAATGATCTTTTTCCAATAAAGTCCTTCTTTTTGCTCAACATACCATCAAGAGAAAGATCAGAGGCAATAACTCTTCCATCTATTTCTGATCCTGCCACGTGTCCCATTTCTATTCTTAAAGTTGAAAGTGCTTCTGTACCATAAGGTTCAATACCCATTTCTTTTCCAAGCTCCATTATCTTTTCCCACATAAAAACACCATAACCTGATTCAACATTAATTTCATAAGCTAATTCTCCAGAAAAAGAAATTCTGAAAATTCTTGCTGGAACACCAAATAAATTTGATTCTTTATATCCCATAAATGGTATACCTTCATTTGAAACATCAATATCTGGAAAAAGTTTACTCAATAAATTTCTTGAATTAGGACCGGCTAAAGCAACTCCAGCCCATTGTTCTGTTGTAGACAAAACATTAACAGCCAATTCTGGCCATACTACTTGTAAGTAATATTCTAAATGGGATAAAACATTTACCGCTTGAGCTGTTGTTGTTGTCATATGAAAGTGGTTCTCTGAAATCCGAGTTGTAGTTCCATCGTCAAATACAATTCCATCTTCTCGTAACATAACCCCATATCTTGCTTTACCTATTGGTAATTTCATCCAAGCATTTGTATAAACTCTATTTAAAAATTCTGCAGCATTAGGTCCTTTAATATCTATTTTTCCAAGTGAGGTAACATCACAAATTCCTACATTTTTTCTAACATTATTAGCTTCTCGCTTTGATGCTTCCATTAAAGTTTCATTATCTTGTTTATAATATCGAGGTCTTAACCATAAACCTGCGTCGACAAATACAGCATTGTTTTTTTCATGCCATTCATGTATTGGCGATTTTCTTGTAGGGCGATAATGCTTTCCTACTTCTCTTCCTACTATTGCTCCTATAGTAACTGGTGTATAAGGAGGTCTAAATGTAGTATGGCCTACTTCAGGAACTATTTTTTTTTCAATATTAGAAACTAATTGCAAACCATTTAGGTTACTTGTTCTTCCTTGGTCTGTAGCCATACCTAGTGTTGTATATCTTTTAACATGTTCAATTGATCTAAAGCCTTCTCTAAGAGCCAGCTCTATATCTGATACGTATACATCGTTCTGGAAATCTACACACCTTTTATAATGTTTTTTATTTGGAAGAGGCATACACCAAAATTTATCCTGCTTGCCATAACTTTTTTCATTAGAAGTTGGTGATGAAGTTTGATTATCTTTACCATTTATTTTTTTTGATAGATTATAACCTTTGTTGAAACCTTCTTCTAAAGCTTCTTTTAAAGTAAAAGACCCATTTGCAGATCCTATTGTGCTTTCATTTTGTCTTGATTGATTTGGAATAAAAGCATTAACTTTTTCATCAAATTTAAGTTTATTACCTGATTGCGACGAAAGATGTACAGTTGGTGTCCAATTTCCTGAAACACATATAGAATCACAAGAAACATCATATAAATTTTCATAACTTGTTTTATCTTTATTTAATTTTCCTATAGTTGCTGAATTTACTTTCAAATATCCTTTTGCATTAACTACGCCATGTGAAAATTTAATATCAATACCTAGATTTTTAGCTTCTTGTACTGTTGAACTTTCAGAATTTTCTCTTACATCAAAAATTAAGGGGTTTATTCCATTTTTTTTAAACTCTATAGCAGCATCATATCCGCTGTCATTATTAGTAAAGATAATAGGTTTTTTCCCAACAGCAACACCAAAAACTTTTATGTACTCTTTTGCTGCAGAGGCCAACATTATGCCTGGTCTATCATTGTTACCAAATACTAATGGTCTCTCTATTGATCCTGTTGAAATTATTACCTCTTTAGCTCTTATGTACCAAAGTCTTTGTCTTGGTATAAATTTATTTGGATTTTCAATATGGTCTTTTGTTCTTTCAAACATTACCATCATATTATGATCGTAATATCCAAAAACTTGAGATCTATTCTTTATTATTACATTAGGCATTGATTTTAGTTGAGCAACCGCCTCATCAGCCCAATCTTTTCCTTTTTTATTTCCAATTGTAACTTCATCAGTTAGTAGGCTTCCTCCAAACCTAGGTTTATCTTCTGCTAAAATGACCCTGGCCCCATTTTTTGCTGCTGCTAATGCGCTTGCTAATCCTGATGGTCCTGAACCAGCAATTAAAACATCACAATGTTCAAACTGATGCTCATATCTATCTGGATCTGGTTTTAATGGAGCAATTCCCAACCCTGCTGCTCTCCTAATTATTGGTTCGTAAATTTTATACCAAAAACTTTTGGGCCACATAAAAGTCTTGTAATAAAAACCAGCTGGAAAAAATCTACTTAAAAAATTGTTTATTGCTCCAAAGTCAAAAGAAACTGAGGGCCAGCAATTTTGGCTTTTTGCAACTAAGCCTTCAACTAACTCAACTGTTGTAGCAATTGCATTAGGTTCTGTTTTGGCGCCACTATACAATTGCACTTGTGCATTTGATTCTTCAACACCTGCGCCTATAAAACCTCTTGGTCTATGATATTTAAAACTTCTTCCAACTAAATGAATGCCGTTAGCAAGAAGAGCAGACGCTAGAGTATCTCCTTCGAAACCAAAATATTTTTTACCATTAAATTTAAATGAAATTTTTTTATCTCGATTAATATAACCAACTTTATTTAATCTAAATTTTTGTGACATATAAATTAAATCTCTTCATTTATTTTTGAAGTTTTAAAAATTTCGTGAGTTGCTGTATTTCTAGAAACTTTAAACCACTGTCTACAACCAGCTACGTGATGCCAAAACTCTGAATGCTTTCCTCTTGGATTTTTTCTAAAATAAACAAAATCATCCCACTCTTTATCTGAAACTTCTTTTCCTAATGAAGGTCTTTTTACAGTAGCATCTCCACCATAAGAAAATTCATTTTGGGATCTATTTCCACAATAAGGACATTTAATTTCTAACATTTTTACCCTATCCAAGTTTTTGTACCTACACCTTTTTCATCTATAAGATGTCCAGTATTAAATCTATTTAATTTAAATTTTTCATTTAATTTATGAGGTCGATCCTGCGCAATAGTGTGTGCAAATGTCCAACCAGAAACTGGGGTTGCTTTAAATCCTCCGTAGCACCACCCAAAATTTAAATAAAGTCCATCGATATGACTTTTATCAATGACTGGTGAGCCATCCATAGACATATCCATAATTCCTCCCCAAGTTCTTAACATTTTTAATCTGCTTAGATTTGGAAACATTGCTACTCCTTCAGATAACACGTGTTGCAATGTTGGAAGATTTCCTCTTTGCGCATAACTATTATAACCATCAAGATCTCCTCCCATAACCATTTCACCTTTATCAGACTGGCTGCAATAAAAATGTCCAGCTCCAAAAGTTACAACATGATCAAGAAAAGGTTTTACTGGTTCAGAAACACAAGCTTGAAGCACATGAGCTTCAATAGGTAGTTTCATATTTAATTTTTCTGCTAACAATGAAGTGCTTCCAGCAACACACAATCCTACTTTTTTTGATTTAATATTTCCTCTTGTTGTTTGAACTCCTTGTATTTTTCCATTACTAACATCGAACCCTGTAACTTCACAATGCTGGATAATATCAACACCCATTGCGTCTGCTTGTCTTGCATAACCCCAAGCTACAGCGTCATGTCTTGCGGTTCCACCACGAGGCTGCATCAAAGCTCCAAATATTGGAAATCTTGCTGATTCAGAAAAATCAGCAAATGGAATAATTTTTTTTAACTCTTCTCTTCCCAACATCACAGCATCAATTCCATTTAGTCTCATAGAATTTCCTCTACGTGCATACGTATTTAATTGTGCATCAGAATGTGCAAGATTAATTATGCCTCTTGGTGAATACATAACATTATAATTCAATTCTTGTGATAGATTTTCCCAGAGCTTCATTCCATGCTCATAAAAGAGTCCATTAGCATCCCACATATAATTAGATCTTAGGATTGTTGTATTTCTTCCAACATTCCCTCCACCTATCCAGCCTTTTTCTAATATAGCCACATTGTTTATTTTATGTTCCTTGGCTAGGTAATATGCTGTAGCTAGGCCATGTCCGCCTCCACCGATAATTATCGCGTCGTATTCTTTTTTTGGTACAGGGTCTCTCCAAACAACATCCCAATTTTGATGGTTGCTAAATGCATTTCTTATTAAACTAAAAATAGAATATTTTTGCATAAAATTAATCTTATATGACCCTAGCTAAGTGTAAAATACCTTAAATGTATATCTAAAATGTATACATAATATACTTTTTTAGGTATAGGGGTGCTGATGAGCAATGTAAAATCAGATATTGAAATAGCTAGAGCAGCTAAAATGCAGCCAATTAAAAATGTGCTGTCAAAACTTAATGTTCCTGATGAGCCTGAAGCTTTTATGCCAATGGGACGATTTATCGCTAAAATAAACTTAGAATATATTAATAAACTAAAAGAAAAAAATAGTCATTTAGTTTTGGTTACCGCAATCACACCTACGCCTGCTGGTGAAGGTAAAACAACAACCTCTGTTGGATTAAGTGATGGACTAAACAAAATTGGTAAAAAATCAATTGTTTGTTTACGAGAACCAAGCCTTGGGCCATCATTTGGAATGAAAGGTGGTGCTGCAGGAGGTGGGTATGCTCAAGTTGTTCCAATGGAGAGAATTAATTTACATTTTACTGGTGACTTTCATGCAATCACTTCTGCTCATAATCTTTTATCAGCTCTAATCGACAATCATATTTATTGGGGAAATAAATTAAACATTGATGTAAGAAGAGTTGTTTGGAGAAGAGTCGTTGATTTAAATGATCGTGCACTAAGATCAATAAATGTAAATCTTGGTGGTGTTGCAAATGGTTTTCCAAGAGAAGACGGTTTTGACATTACTGTTGCTTCAGAAATCATGGCAATTTTTTGTTTATCTAATAATCTAAAAGATTTAGAAGAAAAAATTGGAAATATTACAGTTGCATATACTAAAGATAAAAAACCTGTTTATGCAAAAGATTTAAATGCGCATGGTCCTATGACTGTTTTATTAAAAGACGCTATAAGACCTAACATTACACAAACGCTTGAAAATAATCCTGCTATTATTCATGGAGGCCCATTTGCAAACATTGCACATGGTTGCAATTCAATTATAGCTACAAAAACAGGTTTAAAATTATCAGACTACGTTATTACAGAAGCAGGGTTTGGCGCTGATCTTGGTGCTGAAAAATTCTTGGATATTAAATGTCGTAAAGCAAATATAAAACCAAGTTGTGTTGTATTAGTTGCAACAATAAGAGCTTTAAAAATGCACGGTGGAGTTAAAAAAGATGATTTAAAAAAAGAAAACTTAGACGCTTTAAAAAAAGGTTTACCCAACCTCGAAAGGCATATTCAAAATATAAAAAAATTTGGTTTAGAAGTAACTGTTGCTATTAATCATTTTATTACTGATACTAATAATGAAATTAAAATTATAGAAGATCATTGCTCCAAACTTGGGGTTAAAGCTAGCCTTTGTATGCACTGGGCTAAAGGTGGAGAGGGAACAAAAGACCTTGCAAACAATGTAGTTGAACTTTGTACCAAATCTAAAAAAAATGGATTTAAATTTTTATATTCTTCCGAAGCACCTCTTTGGAAAAAAATTGAGTCTATCGCAAAAGAAATCTATGGAGCTAGTGAAGTTGTGGCCGATACTAAAATTAGAGATCAGCTTAAAAAAATGGAAGAAGATGGTTTTGCAAAATTTCCTGTTTGCATCGCAAAAACTCAATATAGTTTTTCAACTGACCCTAATTTAAAAGGTGCTCCCTCAGGTCATGTTTTACCAATTAGAGAAGTAAGATTATCAAGTGGTGCAGAATTTATAGTGGTCATATGTGGAGCAATCATGACTATGCCGGGACTTCCAAGAGTTCCCGCAGCAGACTCTATTAAATTAAATGATAAAGGTGATATAGAAGGATTGTTTTAATTTTTTTCTAAATAATTCCAAAAATCAACTGCTAGATTTATTCCTGTAAGGTCTTTATAATTTTTTAATCCTGTTGGTGAAGTTATATTAATATCGCCAGTTAAATAACCAGAAATCAAATCAATACCAGCAAAAAATATTTTGTTTTTCTTAAGATTAGTAGCAACAGTTTTTGCAATTTTGAGCTCTTGTCTTGTTAATTTAGTAGTTGTGGGTGTTCCTCCTTGGCCTATATTACTAATTATTGAACCGCTTGCGGGAATTCTTCTAATAACACCTTTAATAGCTCCCCCAATCACAAAAACTCGCTTATCTCCTTCTCTTATTTTTGGTAGAAATTTTTGAACCATTACTTGATCATGTTTATTTATATACCTTAATATCTTTTTCTTGTTTAGTTTTTGATTAATAAAAAGAATATTTTTACCTCCATAACCATGTGTTGGCTTAATAACAATTTGTTTATATTTTTTTAAAAATTTATCGATTGTTTCAATATTCTTTGTAAAAATTGTAGCAGGCATTAATTTTAAAAAATTTATAGAATAAAGCTTTTCAGGAATATTTCTTACTGAAGCAGGATCATTAATTATACTCGTTTTTTTTGATATTCTTTCAAGTAAAAATGTTGCAGTAATATAATCCATATTAAAAGGGGGGTTCTGTCTCATTAATATGAAACTAACCTTTGAAAGATCTACTATTTTTGAACTTTTTATAGAATAAAATCTTTTCTTATTTTCAAAAAAAATAACTTCTTTACACAAAGAAAAAATTTTTCCATTTGAAGCGGTAAGATCTTTTGTTCCATAATAATAAATTTTATATCCTCTTTTTTGAGCCTCTAAAGCCAATAATAAAGTTGTATCAGTATTTCTATTTAGTGAACTTAAAGGGTTACCCTGAATTGCAATGCTTTTGTTACGTTTTTTCATATAGGAAATCTAATTCTTTTTTATTTTTAAATTTTTCTATTGTGATTTCAGCTTTTGTTTTATTATTAATTAATATGTCCTCTACGCTTCGTAAAAATATTGATTCATCCTTTCCATTATCATTTTTTACAGATCTGCTTTGGAGGCCTTTTTTTGATAAATTTAAAAAAACTTTTCCCCACTCCAATAATGTTTTATTGTTAAGAGTGGTATTTAAACCTTTTTTAGGAGCATCCATATAAGCATTTAATACATCTGAAGCTTTCCATTTATTAACTATATCAAAAGCTTCATTTAAATTTCCATAAAGCAAACCAACGTAAAAAGCTGGGCCGCCACAGTGACAATCCCATTCGCAAGTGTCTAATGATCTTATCTCTATATATTGTTTTAAACGAACTTCTGTAAATATTGTAGCTAAATGATTTTTAAAATCTTCAATATTTGGTTTAATATTTTTTAATATTGAAAGTTTACCGAACATAAAGTCTTCAAATTTCTTTCCCTTGGTATCAATATGTTTGGCATTTTTAAAAACAAATAATAAAGGCATATTAATCACAAAGTCTGTATATTTCTCAAAATCCATATCTTCTAAAAAAAAAATTGGAAGTCCAGCTCTTGCTGTATTTTGCCAAACTTTTGAACGGTAAGACAAGTATCCACTTAAACTGTTTTCTTTAATTGGTGAGTTAGCAAAAGTAGCTATAGATAATGGCACTAAAGATGAAATTAATTTAAATTTTTTTATAAAGTCATTTTCAGAAGTATAATCTAAATTAATTTGTGTACCGCAAGTTTGGTACATCATATCTAAACTAAGTTTTCCTTGTTTAGGCATTTCATTTGTCATAATTTCGTAACGTTGTTTTGGTGTTTTTGGAACATTTTTTAATTTAGTAAATGGATCAAAACTTACTGACATCATTTTTAAATTAAATTTTTTGCAAGCCTCTTTTAGTTCTTCTAGGTATTTAAAAGACTCGCTACAATTTAAATGAATAGAGCTTAGTTTTTTTCCCGAAAGTTCAATTTGATTACCAGGTTCCAATGTAATACTTTGTCCTTCCTTTGATAAACCAATCACATAATCTTTTTCTTTTATTTTTTTCCATCCAAATTTTTCAAGAAAGCTGAAAATTTTTGATATTGTTTCAAAATCTATTCTTAGGTTAGTTGATTTATTAAATATAAATTTTTCATGCTCAACCCCAATACTTAGTTGGCTTTCTTTTTTACTACCACTTTTAAAATAATTTATTAAGTCTTGCTTAGAATGTATTTCTTGCATCTGCTATTTAATTAAGTAATCCAGCCAGTTTTTTAACTCTCTAGTTCTCATATCATCGTTTAACTCATCTCTTGCTTTGACTATAGAATTAATATGTTGGTTAATTTCATTTTGATTTTTAAAAACATTTTTATC
This sequence comes from Candidatus Pelagibacterales bacterium, assembly GCA_004213215.1. GTDB lineage: Bacteria > Pseudomonadota > Alphaproteobacteria > Pelagibacterales > Pelagibacteraceae > AG-414-E02. The sequence continues at coordinate 13,663 of SHAO01000027.1, forward strand.
AATTAAACCTTGGGATCTATGTTTGATTAGTTTGATCATATAATCATAGGGAATTTCAGGGTGATATTGTAACCCCCATATTTCTGAATTGCCGACAGTAAATTGCAAAGCTTCGAATTTATTAATTCTATTGCTTGCCAACAAGATTGAATTACTTGGTGGAATTTCCACTTCATCATAATTAAAAGCGGGTGAAGTAAATTTATGAGGTTTGGAGGAATAAAGTTTATGTTTTTTCCCTTCATTAGTAAGTTCTATATCATAGGCAATACCCACATGAGGTCCTCCTGGAGCTACCCTGCATTTTCCTCCAGCAGCTGTAACTGTTATTTGTAGACCCCAGCATGCAGCAAAAAAAAATTTCTCATTTTCAAAACATGTTTTTACAAATTCAATTTGTTTTTTTACTTCTTTGCTAGTTTCTTGAATTCGCAAGGTGCTTCCTGTTAGAATAACACCATCATATTTTTTTAAGGATGAAATTATCTTTGAAATAGAATTATCATCTAAAGGTTCAACAATATCTATTTCACTATTTGGCTCAAGTTTTTTAATATGAAGTTTAAAATTTTGTGATTGAGGAATACAGCCTGCTTTTTTAAAGTTTATATTCTCTTCTTTTGTATTGCCTTCAACTATCAATAGTTTTAATTTGTTCATGGTTTTATTATATGAGATTTTTAGTTCTACAGCATATTAATATTGAACATCCAGGGATTTTTCTCAAATTTATGAAAGAAGACAATATTCATATAGATACAGTGGAGTTAGATGAAAATGAAAAAATACCAAAACTTGACCTCTACGACGCAATGATAGTGATGGGTGGACCAATGGATACTTGGCAAGAAGAAACATATCCATGGCTAAAGATAGAAAAAGAAAATATTCATAATTTTGTTTCAATTAAAAAAAAGCCATACTTAGGTTTATGCCTTGGCGCTCAACTACTTAGTGAAGCAATTGGTGGTAAAGTTAGAAAAATGAAAATTCCTGAAATAGGGGTATTAGATGTATCAATTCTTGATAATAAATCAATATTCAGAAGCATTGATAAAAATTTAAAAGCTTTGCAATGGCATTCTTATGAAGTTCATGACTTGCCTTCAAATACAAATATATTAGCTTCGTCTCCAGCTTGTAATGTGCAAGCTTTTTCAGCAGAGAAAGCTTTTGGTTTACAATTTCATGTAGAACAAACAAACGAAACTGTACCGCAGTGGGCATGCGTTCCTGAATATAAATCAGCTTTAGAAAAAACATTAGGACCAAATGCACTAGAAAAATTTAAAGATGATGTAGATAAAAACCTAAATGTATTTAACAGAAGTGCTAAAATTATTTATGAAAATTTTAAAAAAATAATTTAAAATGTTAAAAAAATACTACAAAAAAGTTCCTAAACAAGAAATTCATAAAGAACTAAAAGAAAAATATAAAAACTTTTGCGATACCATAATTCACATAGATTGGGATAAGATTTTATTTAATAGAGTCTCATTTATTACAGCAGCTACTCAAAAATTTGATAAATGTAGATATCTAGAAATTGGTTGTGATAATAACATATGTTTTAAATCTATTCCTGTAGTTGATAAAGTTGGCGTAGATCCTGAAAGAGGAGGCAATATAAAAGATACCTCCGATAACTTTTTTAAAAACAATAAAAATAAATTTGATGTAATATTTATAGATGGCCTTCATATATATGAACAATGTAGAAAAGATGTCATGAACTCACTTAATGTATTAGATAAAAATGGATACATTTTTTTACACGACATGACACCAAGAAATTGGGCAGAAGAAAATGTTCCAAGATTAAAAAATACACTATGGACAGGTGATATATGGAAGGTAGCTATAGAATTATCTAAAACAAAAGGAATAGATTTTTTTGTTATTAATGCTGATATGGGCGTTGGTATGCTTAAAAAAAAAGAAGAAAATGTTGTGTATCATGATGATTTTGAAAATTTAAAAAATTCTAAGTTTAAAGATTTTTTAACTTTAAATGAATGTGTTAATTATATAGAAGCTGGTGAAGGAATAAATTTAATCTTATCAAAATGATTTTAAAAGCAAATACGAAAGCTCCTAACTTTAAATTACCAAGTACTGATAATTCAATTTTTGAGTTAAAAAAAGTTAAAAAAAAAAACATTATTTTATATTTTTATCCAAAAGATGATACGCCTGGTTGTACAATTGAGTCTAAAGACTTTAGTAAGTTGAATAGTCTAATTACTAAAAATCATACGATCGTATTGGGGGTTTCAAAAGATAGCATTGAAAGTCATTTAAAATTTAAAAAAAAGTATAAATTAAAATTTAATTTATTATCAGATGAAAAATTAACTTTAATTAAAAAGTATGGTGTTTGGGGAAAAAAATCTTTCTTGGGAAAAAAGTATATGGGTATTGTAAGAACTACATTTCTAATAAATTCAAAAGGAAAAATCCATAAAGTTTGGTCTAATGTTAGAGTAAAAGATCATGCTAAAGAAGTATTGGAAGAGCTTAAAAAAATTTAAATGTCTTAAATATAAATATTTAAGGTTAAATTATTTTT
>SHAO01000028.1 GCA_004213215.1 Candidatus Pelagibacterales bacterium
ATAATTTTCTAGTTTCTTGAGTTGGGCAAATGTAATCTGATACTATAAATTTGTAACGACCTTCTTTTTTATATTTTTCTGCCAGTTCAGCCATACGTTTAGTTTGTCTTATTCTGCCTGCTTCTGAAAAATCCCAATCTTTTGCTGCTTTTCTTACTTCATCATTATTTAACCATTTTGCATCTAGTAAAGGCACTAATTTAGAAGCTAAAGTTGTTTTGCCTGATCCTGGCAAGCCCATTATTAAAATTTTTTTATTTAGTTTTTTCATAAATCATCTTGTAAGTAATAAAATAAATAATAAAAAAAATTATTGAATAATATTTACAAAATGTACCATTGTTCATCATAAAAATTGCAGGAATTGTTAATGTAAAATAGGATAAATTAACAATAATTGAAACATAATAATTGCTTTCAGTTTTGCTTTTATTTTTTTTAAGTAAGTATTTGTAAAGTAGCATATGTAAATGTTTTTTATCAGGATATATTGGAGACGATTTTTCCTTTATTAATTTCCTAAAAAAAGAAAAAAAGACTTCAAAAAATAAATAAAATAATAATATGCAAAAGAAGAAGGGAGATATTTCTGGATTTGTTATACTTGTTTTTATTGTGGATACAGCTATAAAAGTTCCCAAAAGGTAGGCACCACCATCCCCAAGAAAAACTTTAGCTTTTGGAAAATTAAATATAAGAAACATAGCTAACGACAACAATGCTAAAAATAGAAAAAAAGCCAAATCATTATTATTGTTTAAATAATTAATTAAAAATAAATTTATAATTATAATTAAAGAATGAAATCCAAGTAATCCATTATAACCATCGATTAAGTTTGCTCCATTCACAACAAATAAAAAACACAAGGAAACAAAAATCAAAGAAAAAACTTTAGAATTTTCTATCAAATTATTTAAAACCGCAATTCCAGTTTTATCTATGTAAAAATTATTATACTTTATTAATAAAGTTAAAAAAATAATCATTAAAGAAAGTCTAATCTTTGGATTAAAATTTATTTTTAAATCATCTACAAAACCAAGAAAGAAAAACAAAGTACAAAATGAAAGATATTCAAAAAAAAATATATATTTAAAAGTTAAAAAATAAAACTGTATAATGAGTAGTGAAAAAAATATTCCTGCTCCTCCAAGTATTGCAGTCGGTGATGTATGGAAAGCCTGTGGCTTTCTTAATTGGTTATCAATTAGCAAACCCGGATAATATTTGTTTAAATATAATAATAATTGTTTATAAAAAAGTACATTAAATCCAATTAAAATAAGAATTAAAATTAAATTATTTAGATCCATATGTTCTTATTATATAGATAGATAATAAAATTCAATGCATAAAAATTAACAATGAGTAAAATTTTATTTATTTCAACCAGGTATCCGTTTCCAATTTTTGGTGGAGACAAATTAAGATTATTTAGCATTATAAAATATTTATCAAAAAAAAATCATGTAGATTTGGTTTGTTTAGGAAAAAAAAATGAACCACAAAAAAATCTTTCTTTTTGCAGAAAAATAAATGTATTTCGTTTAAACTTTCTAAATAGAATTATTAATACCATTTTTTCTTTTCTAAAATTAGAGCCTCTACAAAATGGCTTCTGTTTATCAAAAGAAATGAAAGAATACATAACAAACGTTGAACATAAATATGACACGATTATTTGTCATTTGCTAAGATCATCTCAATATTTACCAGCCAAATTTAAAGGGAAAAGAATTTTAGAAATAACTGATTTGCCATCTTCAAATTATGAGCAATTAATTGATCAACTATCAATTTTTAATCCAATAAAATATATTTATATCTTGGAAAAATTTTTGGTTTATAGATACGAAACAAAAGTTTCTGATAAGTTCCATAAAATTGTGTTTGTTTCACATAAAGATGCGGCAAAAGCGAAAAAGAAAATTCCTAAAAAAAAGATTTTGGTCGTAGAAAGTGCAGAAAATTTTACTTCAAAAGTATTTAAATACAAAAAAAATAATAATAAAATTATTTTTATAGGAAACATAAACTATATACCCAATAAATTAGCTTGTTATTACTTCGCTAAAAATATATTAAAAAAAATTAATTTAAATTATCCCGAAATTAAATTTCATATAATTGGAAATATTGGAAATGTTGACAGATTTTTTTTAGGTAGGTATAAAAATGTTGTTGTCCATGGCAAAGTAAATAATTTAAAGAATGTGGTAAAAAATTCTATTTGTGGACTGTGCAATGTAAAAGTATCTACAGGTTTCCAATTCAAAACATTGACTTATATGAGTTATGGTATCCCATCAATTTTAAGCTTAAATTCTTTTGTAAATACAAAATTTAAAAAAAATAGTGAGGTGCTGGTTTTCAAAAATGATGAAGATCTAATTAAAAATATTTGTTATTTAAAGAACAGTAAGACAAAAGCTAATCAATTATCAATTAATTCACAAAAGACTATTAAAAAAAAATATAATATAAATAAAATACTTTTAAAATATAGTAAAATAATTTAAAAGCTAAAATTAAATTATATGCTCCAAGCAAAATCTCTCTTCGCAGAAGATATCAAAAAACATCCATATTTATTTTTAAATATTGTTTTTGGTTTTTTCCCAATAAGCTTTATTATTGGAACGTTAATCGTCAATATAAATCTTTTACTATTTTGCTGTTTGGGTATTTACTATTTAAAATCAAAAATTATTACAACTAAATTTGATTTTTTAATTAAGATCATTTTTTTATTTTTTTTAGCTGTATTTTTTTCTACAAGTTTAAGTCTTGCAAAAACTATCTATTTTGAAGGTTATGAAGCAGCAAATATTGATAGATTTGTGAAATCTATATTATTTTTCAGATTTTTTCTATTTTTAATAATAATCTACCTTTTAAATAAATTTAATTTTTTAAGTTTTAAATATTTTTTTCTTACTGGTGCTTTTGCTTCTGCATTTATTTCAATAGATATAATCTATCAATATTTTTTTGGTGTAAATATATTTGGCTTAGCAAATCAGATAGAAGATGCTTATTATGGAAAACTTACATTAGAAAGATTTGCTACACGTAATGCCAGTTTTTTTGGAGATGAATTTATAGCTGGTGGATATATACAAAGATTCGCATTCTTTTCCATATTTTTTACAATTTTGGTGTTTAAAAATAATAAATACGTACAATTTGTTTCGGCTGTAGCTTTAATTTGTATATTAGGTACGGGAATAATTTTTTCAGGCAATAGAATGCCTTTTGCTTCTTTTTTATTTGGTCTATTATTAATTTTCCTTTTAAATATTAAAATTAAAAAAATATTATTTTTAAGTATAATTACTTTAATCTTATTATTAAAATTTATAATTTCATCTAATGCAGGATATAAAAATTTATACTCTTCTTTTTATGGTAAAGTTAAAAATGTAATTACAGCACCTTTTAAAAATAGTGAAGATATTTTTTTATATAGAGTAATAGAAAATTCAAAAATTAACGAAAAGAATCCTGTAAAACAAAAGACAACCTTTACAGCAGTCAAGTTTCAATCTCCCCAAAAAAGACTTTTTTTAACAGCAATAGATACTTGGAAGTTAAATAAAATATTTGGAAATGGCATAAAATCTTTCAGGGTGGATTGTGGTAAAATTGATCAAGATGATGTTAACATTACAGAAGATTTGATTCCTGGTAAAAAACAACGGTTATGTTCAAATCATCCTCATAATTATTATTTGGAAATTTTGACTGAAATGGGTGTCGTGGGATTAATTATTATATTTGTAATTGCCATGTTATTTATAATTTTTGTTTTTAGAAATTTTAAACTTTTCAAGCAAATTAGTTTTAATAATTTTTTATTGCTATCGGCTACTATAAGTTTAATTTTAGAAGTACAACCCTTTAAAACTAGTGGTAGTCTTTTCACTACAAATAATGCTACTTATATAATATTAATTGGATCAATTATATTAAGTTATAAGACAATACTTAAAATTAAAGTTAAATAAATTTCTTTACAAAAAACTACAATAAATATATACCCTATCTGCCGGTGATTATTGCGAAGGGGCCATACCCGATCCCATTCCGAACTCGGAAGTCAAGCCTTTCAGCGCCGATGGTACTTTGTCTTAAGACATGGAAGAGTAGGACGTTGCCGGCATAAAAAATTAAATTTATTATAATATGAAAGTAGTCAGCTCATTAAAATCTCACAAGAAAAGAGACTTGAATTCTAAACTTGTTAGAAGAAGAGGTCGCATATATATAATAAATAAAAAAAATCCTAAGTTTAAAGCCAGACAGAGATAATGAAAGTTATTGGATCTGTTAAAGAAGATCTTAGCGAGGAAAAAAGAATTGCTATTACACCTGATATTGTAAAAAAAATTACTGATTTACAATTATCTATCTTCCTCGAAAAAAATTATGGAACGCATCTAGGTATAAATGATGAGGAATATAAAAATAAGGGGGTCAATTTTTGTAACTCAGCTAAAGAGGTTTTGGAAAAATCAGAAATAGTTTTAAGGGTTAACTGCCCGTCTGATAATGAAGTAGGTCTAATAAAAGATAAATCTGTACTGATTGGACAATTTGATAATCTTTCAGATAAAGAAGTGATTAATAAATTAATTGAAAAAGACATAAAAATTTTTTCACTTTCTTTACTTCCAAGAATTACACGAGCTCAAACAATGGATGTTTTGTCTTCCCAGGCAAACTTAGCGGGATACCGAGCTGTTATAGAATCGATAGAAGAATTTGGAAAAGTTGTACCCATGATGATGACTGCTGCAGGGACTATTACTCCAGCAAAATTTTTAATTATTGGTGCTGGTGTGGCTGGGCTTCAAGCAATAGCTACTGCAAAGAGATTGGGTGGAATAGTTACTGCTACAGATGTACGAACAACTACAAAGGAACAAGTTGAAAGTTTAGGGGGTAAATTCTTATCAGTAGATGGTGTGGAAAATTTAGAAACTAACACAGGTTACGCAAAAGAAGCAGACGAAAATTTTAAAAAAAAACAAGAGGAGCTTTTAAAAAATTCTGTTGAAAAAAATGATATTATTATTTGCACTGCTTTGATACCTGGAAAAAAAGCACCAAGGATAATTTCAGAAGATATGGTTAAAAGTATGAAATCAGGTTCAATTGTTTACGATTTAGCAGTTAACCAAGGAGGAAATTCTGCTTTTTCGGAAGCAGATAAAATTAATGTGATAAATGGTGTAAAAGTTATGGGAGCAAAAAATATTTTAAATAGCATAGCGTTAACAGCGTCAAGTTTGTATGCCAAAAATTTATTTAATTTTGTTAATAATTTATACGATGATAAAAAAAAAGATATTTTAATTAATGAAGAAGATGAAATTATAAAAAAAACATTAATAGACAAAAAATTATAATTATGGAAATTGACCCGTTTATATTTAGATTAAGTATTTTTGTGCTAGCTATATTTGTTGGGTATTATGTTGTTTGGAGTGTTACCCCTTCATTGCACACACCGTTAATGTCCGTAACAAACGCAATTTCATCAGTTATTATAGTTGGGGCCATAATTGCCGGAATGTCAGGTGATATAAAAGGTATTTTAAATACGTCAAATATATTTGGTTTTCTAGCAATATTTTTAGCAGCAATAAATATTTTTGGAGGTTTTTTGGTAACTCAAAGAATGCTTCAAATGTATAAAAAGAAGAAGAAAAATAAATAGATATGTCAGTAAATTTATTAGCAATATTTTACTTAATTTCTGGTGTATTGTTTATTTTAGCTTTGAGAGGACTGTCATCTCCAGAAACATCTAGAAGGGGCAATCTATTTGGAATGTTAGGAATGGCGATTGCTATAACTGTAACTTTTTTAGCTATAGGAAATTTTTCTATTGGTTTTGTTTATGTTTTAATTTTCTTTCTAGTGGGAGGATCAATAGGAGCTATAATAGCTTATAAAATACCCATGACGGCAATGCCAGAGTTAGTTGCAGGCTTTCATAGTCTTGTAGGTTTAGCAGCAGTTTTTGTTGCAATATCAGCTTTTTTAAATCCACAAGTTTTTAATCTTGGTTCGCCAGGAGATATAAAGCTTTCAAGTTTAATTGAAATGTCAATTGGAGCCTCAATAGGAGCAATTACTTTTTCAGGATCAATAATAGCTTTTTTAAAACTTCGTGGAATAATGTCAGGCGCACCAATCACTTTTAAGGGACAGCACTATATTAACTTATTCTTAGGTTTATCAATTATAGTTCTAATTTTTTATCTTTGTAATACGCAGTCAGAAAGCTTTTTTTGGAGATTAATTTCAATATCCTTTTTATTAGGACTTTTGTTAATTATACCAATCGGAGGCGCAGATATGCCGGTTGTTATTTCTATGCTGAATTCATATTCAGGTTGGGCAGCGGCTGGAATTGGTTTTACTTTAGAAAATACAGCTTTGATAATTACTGGCGCACTTGTTGGATCTTCAGGCGCAATACTGTCATATATAATGTGCAAAGGAATGAATCGTTCATTCTTTAATGTAATACTTGGTGGATTTGGATCAGTAAATTCTTTAACAGTAAATAATAAAGATAAAAAACCTGTTAAAAATGGAAATGCAGAAGACGCAGCATACCTAATGAAAAATGCGTCCTCAGTAATAATTGTGCCAGGCTACGGAATGGCAGTAGCTCAGGCTCAACATGCATTAAAAGAAATGGCTGATAGTTTAAAAAAGAACGGTGTAAAGGTTTCATACGCGGTACACCCTGTGGCAGGTAGAATGCCGGGGCATATGAACGTTCTTTTAGCTGAGGCTAACGTTCCCTATGATGAAGTTTTTGAACAAGAGAATATAAATAATGATTTTGCTAGTACAGATGTTGCTTTTGTAATAGGTGCTAATGATGTAACTAATCCTGTTGCTAAAACAGACCCTAAAAGCCCGATTTATGGTATGCCAATATTAGATGTTGAAAAATCAAAATCAGTACTTTTTGTTAAAAGAAGTTTGTCTCCAGGCTACGCTGGTGTTGATAATGAGCTGTTTTATAGAGATAATACATTAATGCTTTTTGCTGATGCTAAAAAAATGACAGAAGAAATAGTAAAAAATCTTAATTGATTATATTCTAGCTAATAAATGAAAACTAAAATTTTTTGTGATAGCGCAAATATAAAGACTGTAAAAGAATTTAATAATAATTCTATCGTAAGTGGCTTTACAACAAATCCAAGCTTAATGAAACAAGCTGGGGCAAAAAACTATAAAAATTATTCTTTGAAATTACTTAGTATTTGTAAAAAAAAACCAATTTCACTTGAAGTTTTTGCTGATAATTTTGATGAAATGACAAAACAAGCAATTATAATAAATTCCTGGGGTAAAAATGTTTATGTTAAGTTGCCAGTAGTTAATTCTAAGGGTTTATTTACAGGTAAAGTTATAAAAAATCTAAGCAATAAAGGTATAAAACTTAATATAACTGCTGTTTATACTGTTCCACAAGTGAGAAGAATACTAAAAAATTTAAATAAAAAATCAAAAACAATAATATCAATTTTTGCTGGAAGAATGGGTGATGTTGGTAAAGACCCTTTGCCAATAATTAAGGAAAGTGTACGTTTAACAAAAAAATTAAAAAAGGTTAATATTCTTTGGGCTAGTACTAGAGAAGCCTATAATTTTATTCAAGCAAAAAGTTGTGGATGTTCCATAATAACCATGCCTCCTACTATAATAAATAAAATAAGTAAATTTGGAGCGTCGTTCCAAAATTTAACTCTCAACACAGTAAAAACTTTTTTAAAAGATAGTCAAGATTCAAACTTTAAAATATAAAAAAATATATAATAATGATAAAAAAAATACCATTCTTAGTAGCTGAAATTTCTGCAAACCACTGTGGTAATTTAAATTTAGCAAAAAAATTAATTAAGTGTGCTAAAAAAAATAATGCTAATGCTGTTAAACTTCAAACTTATACAGCAGATACAATGACTATAAAATCTAACAAAAAATATTTTAAAATAAAAAGTGGTTTGTGGAAAAATTATAATCTATGGGAACTTTATAATGAGGCTCATACACCGCTACAATGGCATAAAGATCTTTTTAATTATGGAAAAAAAATTGGAATTACTGTTTTTAGTACACCATTTGATGAAACTGCAGTTGACTTTTTAGAGAAGTTGAAATGCCCAATATATAAAGTTGCTTCCTTTGAGATGACAGATATTCCTTTAATTAAAAAAATTGCTCTAACAAAAAAACCAATGATTATTTCTACGGGAATGGCAAATATAAAAGAAATAGAGCTAGCTTTTAAAACAGCAAAAAGGTATGGAGCTAAAGATGTTACCCTCTTATATTGTGTTAGCAATTATCCATCTAAAATTTCAGATTTTAATTTAAATAATATTAAAATTTTAAAAGACAAATTTAAATGTAGAGTTGGCTTATCAGATCATACAAAAGATGAAAAAATTGCTGTAGCTGCTGTTGCGGCTGGTGCTGAAGTTATTGAAAAACATATTGCTTTGGATAATCAAAAAAAAGGTTTGGATATTAAATTTTCACTAAAAGGTAAAAAAATAAAACTATTTAGCAATGCAATTAACAAGACATATCGTATGCTTGGAAATAAAAAGTTTTATAGAAATAAATCAGAAGAAAAAAGTAAACTTTTCAGAAGATCAATATTTGCGGTCAAAAATATAAAAAAAGGAGACAAATTTAATAAAAATAATATTAAACGAATTAGGCCAGGACACGGACTACCTCCTATGTATTATGAAAAATTAATAAATAAAAAATCTCCATTTAATTTGTATGCAGAGAATCCTCTAAAAAAAAATATTTTGAAAAAACTAAAAATTCTTTAATATAAATTACAATACAAAAAATATGGAAAGAGACAAAAAAAAAATATTAAATATAAAAAAAATCCTTGATTTTGCTATTGAAAATCATCGTAAAAATAATCTCAAAACTGCTGAACAACTTTATAATGAAATTATAGAATTAGAACCTGAGCATTTAGAAACAATCTTTCTTTTAGGATCTTTATCTATTCAAACTAAAAATTTTGATAGGGCACAACAATTACTTAATAAAGTAATTCAAATTGACCCCGGTCATGCCAAAGCCCATAATAATCTGGGAGCATTATTTCAAGAGTTGAAAAAAAATAAAGAAGCAATATTTTTTTATGAAAAAGCAATTAAAATAAATCCTAAATTACCAGATACATATTGCAATCTATCACTTTTATATATGAATAGTGGAAAGCATGAAGAGGCTCTAAAATACTGCAATGAAGCATTAAGTTTAATTCCCCAAATGCTTAAAGCTATAAATCTTAAATCGGAAATACTAAAAAAAAATACTCCTCATTGGCATACACAAATGATTAATGATGAAGAAAGAAATAATTTTTATTTTTCTGCTCTAAAATCATTCATTAAAACTGATTCTAATGTTTTAGAGATTGGAACCGGTTCTGGGTTACTATCAATAATGGCTGCTAATTTAGGAGCTAATGAAATTAATACCTGTGAAACAAATTCAATAATGGCAAATACAGCAAAAAATTTAGTTGCTGATAACAATCTTTCTGAAAGGATAAATATTATTAAAAAAAAATCTACTGATATTAAAATTGGAGTTGACATAAATAAACCAGCCAACATTTTAGTTTCTGAAATATTTTCAAGCAATCTTTTAAGTGAAGATGTATTACCAAGTCTCGAGGATGCTAAACAAAGATTAATATCTAAAAAAGCTAAAATAATCCCAGAGTATGGAAGTATTATGATTGCTCTTTTTGGTGGTGATGATATTGGAAAAAATATTTATACAGAAAAATTTAAAAATATTAAACTTAAAAAATTTAATTCTATTATATCAAAAAAATATATTTTACATAGACAAGATCTAAAAGTAAATTTAATGAGTGATAAATTTGAAGCTTTCCGTTTTGATTTTGTAAATAAAAATAATTTTCCTTCAGAAAATAAGAAAATTGAAATTGAAGCATCAAAGGCAGGTAGGTCTTATGGGGTAATTCAGTGGATTAAAATGGAAATGGATGATGGTTTAAAATATGAAAATCATCCATCGAATCCAACAGTTGCTTCTGGATGGCAAAGAATTTTGTATTTATTTGATGATCCAATAGAATTATCTATTGGTGAAAAGGTGGGTATTCACGCAAAACATGAAAGAAATCTTGTTTGGTTTTTTTTAGAAAAAATTAAAAAATAGTTTAAATAAAAAATTTTCATTTTTTTTTAAGTTCATCACAAAATAAATTATTTTTAGAAATTTTTTTTAAAAAATAAAGTTTATTTATTTTATTAAAAATTTTATCAATTGTTCCAAATTTATTTGTTTTAAACTTATTCTTTAGATTTATTATTTCTTGACTATTTAGTTTATTAGAAAGTTTTGATGGCACATGCAGTATTCTTAAAGAAGCAATTTTAATATTAAATTTATTTAATTCTTGATTTAATGTTTTGCTAAATGTTTCTAAACCAGATTTTGAAGATGAATAAACTGATGTACCAATCTCGTTAATAATTGCAGCTACTGAAGAAAAATAAATAATCAAACCTTTTTTATTTTGTATCATAAACTTAGAAATCATATTTGTGATTAATATAGGTGCAGTTAAATTTATATCTATTGTATTTTTAATATTTTTAAATGAATCTAAAGAATTTAATTTACGCTCAAAGGCTGCTGCATTAGAAACAAAAATATCTATTTTTCCATCTGTATCTTCAGAAACCTTGTATACCCATTCTTCAATTTTAGAGGGATCAGAAAGATCTACTTTGTAATGAAAGTAATTTTTTATTGCAATGCTATCTTTTTTTCTCGAACATCCCCAAACTTTATTTCCATTTTTTAAAAATTTTAGGGTTAATTCTTTCCCTATTCCTGAGCTTGTACCAGTAATGACTATGTTTGAATTTTTAATCAAAAATAAAAATTCCTCCGCTTAATGAGTAGCCTACTCCAAAACCCATTATAAGTATCGGTTCCTTCTTTGGAATTTTTTTTTCTTTTTCTGCTTTTATTAGCGCTATAGGAATAGTCGAGGACACAGTATTTCCCAAAGATTCAATGTCGTGGTAGAATTTTTCTTTAGGAATTTTTAATTTATCTCTGATAGTATTTAAAACTACAGTACTAGCTTGATGAAAAATAAAGAGTTTTATATCTTCAATTTTTAGATTAGCTTTTTCTAATAGACGATTCGTAGCATACGGCACATTTTCTGCTGTGAAAGTAAATACATTGGTTCCATGCATAAATAAATCTTTTTTATTATCTTTGGTTTTCAGACAAAGATTTTGCGCTCCACCTCCATCCGTTAAAAAGAAACTTGATAAAATTTTAGGTAAAGATTTTTTATTAAGAAAAATTGATGAAGCGGCATCACTAAAAATAGGTAAACATGCTCTATTATCTTTATCAATATATTTAGTATAAGTCTCTGATGTGACTATTAAACAATTTTTAAATAAACCATTGTTTATTAAATTTACTGCAGTAGTGAAAGCATATGGAAATCCTGAACAACCTTGAATAAGGTCAAGCACAAAACATTCCTTATTTAAATTTAATTTTTTATGAAGCAAACATCCTGCAGCAGGAATTGTCGAAACTGGAGATTGAGAAACAAATATTAAACTTTCAACTTTTTCATTTACATTTTTTAATAGTTGTTTTGATGCATCAACTGCTAATGTTAAAGTAGTTTCTTCTTTTTTTGTTCTATAAATATATCTTATTCCTGTTTTTTCAAATAATTTTTTAAAGTTTGGGCCTTTAAATGAGGGGATTTCATTTTCTAAATTAATTTTATTTGCACCGAAAGAATAAGATCCGCTAATCATTTGATAATATTTTTTTTGATAATAGAATATTTTTTAATTTTTTGTAATTATTAGCTTCAGCAATTCCATTAATAGAGGTAATTTTTCGTGGAAAAGCTTTTTCTAATTCCATCAAAATATTCAAATGTGCCAACGAATCCCACGCATCAGTCTCAATATTTGCAACTTCTTTAGAATTTGTATTTTTTTTAATTACTTTCTTTAATTGATTTTTATTCATTATTTATTTTTTATTGTTCACACACAGCAATGGAAGTTTTGCAGATGATTTTTCCAAATTTTTCGTCAAAATTTATATAATTCTTTGATTTAAGTTCATTCATTTTATTTTTCAAGCCTTCCATTTCTTTTGGCAAAAACCAATCTTTTGACTTTACAATTTTTACATTAGAAAAATTTTCTTTAGCCACATTAACAATTTTTTCCACATTTGATAAACTTATTAATGGAATTTGCATTGATCCTTTATCTGTTAGATAATCTTTTGCTTTTTTAATTATTGATATAGTCAAATCTGAACCATCTTCACCACTATCACACGGAATCTCCTTTCCAAACCAGGGAGAATTTTTTGCAATAACACTTGATATTCCAGAAACATCATTAATTATATAATCAAATTTTTTATTTAACCAAGGGTCAAATAAACTCCCTTCTCTAATATCAGCTTTAAGTTTATTTTGCGTAAAGTTTTTTTTTGTATTTTTTACTGAACTAGTATCGAAATCAGAGCAATACATTTCAATATTTGGGATACTTTTCATTAATGCTATGCCAATTATACCGCAACCGCAACCCAAATCTAAAACTTTAAAATTTTTTTTAATTCCTAAAATAGCTGTTTCGAAACTTAGTTGAGATGTTAAATTTGGCTTAAATATATTTTTACTTACATTGGTTAACTTTACCAATTGATTAAAATCTATTTTTAACATTTTTATTAATATTTACTGCTTTAAAATCAGTTTATAAAATTACTATTTATTTAAAATTCTTTTAATTTTTTTTGAATTTATATTTTTTTTTATTTTAAGCGAATTATTTTTAAAAAAATATGGATTATAAACAATTGAATTTTTGTTAATATTATTAGAAATTATAGTATTAGTAGCGATTGAAACATTATTTCCAATATTAATTTTTTTTTTATTTCTCGGCATGACAGTGCATCCAGCTCCAACTAAAACATTTTCACCTATAATGATATCAGAAAAAATTATATTCTTTCTTAGCTTTTTATTTATAGTTGGATTTGAAATATCATCTGCAAGATAATCTTCAGTGGAACAGGATATGTAGCATCTCGGGCCTATGCCAGTAAAACTAGATATAGTTATTTTGTTATTAAAGCGACTAGCACTTAAAAGATTAAAAGCGGCAATATGAACATGGTTTTTTATATTTATTTCTCCAATAAATATGCAGTTATCATCTATTCTACAATTTGAGCCAATCGATCCTTTAAAATTATAAAAATTAACACTTTTACTAATTTGTACATTTTTGCCAATTTTCTTAAAACCTTTTTCTTTGAGCTCTTTAACTGAAAAATATCCCATTTATTTTTTTTTAACTAAAAGTTTTTTGGCTAAAACACTAATATTTTTATCTTCTTTGTATATTTGAGATAAAATCTTTGATGCTTCGACTGGCGAACTTTCAAAAGCCAGTCTTAAAATATCCATCCAATTTTTATTATTTTTTTTTCTTGTATTCTCAATTTTTCCAATTATTTTTTTGTAATTTTTTTTCATTAATTACTTATATCATCATTAAAAATTAAAATTGAATAAATCTCTTTACAAAAGTAACTGGTAAAATTAATGCTAATAAAAACTTAATTTTTTTCAAGGAAAATGGCACTTTTTTTATTTTAAACCTTGCTTCTTTGTGACGTTTGTCCAAAATTAAACTTACAATTTCTAAATTATTAATTTTGCTATCTATATATGTGAAATTTTTATTATTAAAAATGTCTGAATAATTTTTCATTTTTTTAGTCCAAATTTTTAGCTCATTTATTTGATCATTTTTTTTTAATAAAGTTGCATTATTCCAATGAGATCGCCAAGAAGCTATTGGTTTGTCCACATATTCAAATTTATACTTGGATGACATTCTAATCATTAGGTCAAAATCTCCAATATAATCAAATGTTCTATCAAAAGCCTCATGTTTATCTAACAAACTTTTTCTTATAACAAGACTTACTAATCCTGTGCAGTAATCTTTTAATAAATTATCCAAAATAAAACCTCTTGGTTTTTCTCCCTTTAAAAAAAGTTTTTTAGTATTTAATTTTTCATTAACAATAAAAAGATTTCCATAAACTACTCCCACTTTTAAATCTTTAAAAAATGGTATTTGTAAATCAAGTTTATCTTTTTCCCAAAAATCATCTGTGTCTAAAAAAGCAATAAGTTCGCCTGATGATTTCTTAATTGCTTCATTTCTTGCTTCATATAAAAGTGAGTGTTTGGGAGCATAGTAATATTTTAATCTTTCATCTTCATAACTTTTAAATATTTCTGCACTTTTATCCTCGGATCTGTTATCCCAAAAAATAAGTTCCCAATTTTTATAAGTTTGCTCTAATACACTTTGAATACTTTTATGTAAGTAAGTTTCTCCATTGTAACAATTCATTATTATGCTTACTAAGGGTTGATGATTATTTTTTGTATTCATTATAATATTTAATTGTTGATTTAAGTCCTTTTTCAAATGAAATTTTTGGTTTCCAATTAATTTTTTTATTAGCTTTTTTTATACTTGGATATAATTTTAAAATTTCAGATTTTCTTAATTTAAACGTTCCGTATTGAGGAGATCCACCCTTTGAAATTCTTTTTACATCTTGAATTACATTTCTAATTTTTTTAGGTTTGCCAGAACCGATATTTATTATTTGACCTCTAGCATTTTTATTTTTTAGTGATTTAAGTATGGCATTAACAACATCGTCTATATAGGTAAAATCTCTTAATTGAACGCCTTCTGAACAGGGAAATTTTTTATTTTTTATACAACCTTTAATAATAATTGGAAGAAAACGATTATCGTCTTGTTTTGGTCCATACGTCAGATACAGTCTTAGAACAGTAGATGGAAATTTTTTTTTCTTGAATAAATTTATTACATGATTTGAACATAACAATTTTGCTTTTCCATATGTTGATTTGATTGATCTTAAATTACACTTCATGTTTTCTATGTTAGGAGATTTAGATCTTCCATATTCCAAACTGCTGCCTATCTGCACAAATGATAAAGGTATTTTTTTTAAAAATATTTCTGTCAAATTTTTGCATCCATCATAATGACTTTTTAGAACTTTTTTAGTATTTGAATGATCAACATACCCCCCAAGATTCACAACGTAGTCAAAATTTTTACGGATACTCTTTTGTAAAAATTTTTTCTTTGCAATATCACAACGTATATATTTAACTTTTTTTAAAAATCTTTTTTTTTTTGGAAGATTTAAGGAAATACTACTTACTTCCCATCCTTTTTTTAGGCATTTTTTTGCAAGGTGATAACCTATAAAACCGGTCCCCCCTACTATTAATATTTTTTTCTTTAGAATCAAAATTTTATTTTTTTGTTTTTAAAAATTTTGTTAAGATTATCTTTATCTCTTTTAGTATCCATGCATTGCCAAAAACCCTCATGTCTAAAAGCTGCTAATTGCTTCTTTTTAGTTACAATTTCCAAAGGTTCTCTCTCTAAGTATGTATTATCATCTTTAATAAGTTTTAAAAATTTCGGCTCCATAACAAAAAAACCACCATTTATCCAACCTTCATCCAGTTTAGATTTTTCCTTAAAGTAACTAACGGCGTTACCTTTAAGTTTTAATGCGCCAAATCTAGCAGGAGGTCTGACAGCGGTTAAAGTTACTAATTTTTTATTTTTTTTATGAAATTGCAATAATTTATCTAAATTTACATTAGATATTCCGTCTCCGTAAGTCATCATAAATGTTGATTTTCCAACATATTTTTTTAATCTTTTTAATCTTCCGCCTGTCATAGTATTTTGACCTGTTTCAATAAGATTAATTTTCCAATCAAAAAAATTTTTGTTGAAAAACTTTTTAATTACTTCTCCCCTGTAACCTAATGCAATATAAAAATCTTTAAAACCATACTTTGCATATTGCTTCATTATATGGATAAGCATTGGTTGGCCACCAACCTCTATCATTGGTT
>SHAO01000029.1 GCA_004213215.1 Candidatus Pelagibacterales bacterium
CATAAACCTCAACTATTCTTGGCAAAATATTTAATTTAAATTTTTCAGCTACTTGATCAAGCAGCTTGGTATTTGTTTCAGATTCAAAAATTCTTCTTGTTAAAGCTTCTTTTGCATTTTTCTCAGCCATTTTAGAAAGTTTTAATGAATTTCCTGTAGTAGCTACTTTAATTGATATTAATTTTTTTTCTTTTTTTTCTAAAGCTAATTTAATTAAGTTTAAATCATTAATTTTTTTATTTACTAAAATTTCAGCTGGTGCGTTTTTGTTTTCGTAAAATTGAGCGATAAATGAAGTTAATACTTCTTCAGCTGTATGAGCTTCATCATGTTTAGGAAAAAAGGATTGATTACCCCAATTTTGTTTAGATCTGTAAAAAAATACTTGAATACAACTTTTTGCAGCTTCTTGAGAGATTGATATAACGTCTGCATTGTTCAAATTAGTAGAACTTATATTTTGTGAAGATTGAATTTGTGTTAGTGCTTTTATTCTGTCTCTTACAATAGCTGCTCTTTCATAATCCATTTTTTTACTGCTTTTTTCCATTTCCATAGATAATTTTTTTTGGATTATTTTTGATTTTCCTGAAAGGAATGCTACTGCATCACTTACAAGTTTAGCATATTCAGCTTTATTTATAGAATCTACACAAGGGGCCGAACATCTTTTTATTTGAAATAGAATACAAGCTCGGTCTCTATTTTTAAAAACAGAATCATTGCATACTCTTAATAGAAAAACTTTTTGTAAAATTTTTATCGTCCAATTTGCCGAGCCAACAGAAGCAAACGGTCCAAAGTAATATCCATCTTTATTTTTTACACCTCTATGTTTTGACAAAAGAGGCCAGTCACAATTTTTTTCAATAAATATATAGGGAAAAGATTTATCATCTTTTAAAAGGATATTAAATTTAGGTTTGAATTTTTTAATTAGATTAGCCTCTAGAAGAAGTGCTTCAGCTTCACTGCTAGTAGTAATTATTTCCAAATTATGAGTCAAAGCGAGCATTCTACTAGTTCTTATTGGGAGATTTTTCCCTAAAGCATAATCTTTAAGACGATTAGGTAAATTTTTTGCTTTACCGACATAGAGCACTTGATTTTTTTTACCAAGCATTCTGTAGACTCCTGGGCTATTAGAAACTAATGGAATTTTTTTTTTAATTAATTCTTTTCCAAGATCAAGATCCCTCATAGTCATCTCTGCATTTAAAAACTTCTACACCAACGGATTTAGCATTTAATATAGCATCTGGTTTTTCAATTTTTATTTTTACTGAATTAATTCTTTTGTCTTCAAATATTTCTTTAAATGAGTCTTCAGCTAAACTTTCTAGAAAATTATAACTTTTATTTTTAGTTAAATTTTTTAATTTATTTGTTATTTTTTCGTAATCAACTACACTTGATAAATTATTTTCATCTGGCAGCGTATTTTGACTAACGTCAATAACTATATTAAAAATTATTTTTTGTTTATTAACTTTTTCATGTTCATGAATTCCAATTATTTCATTAATAATGAAATCTTTGATCAATACAGTTCTTTTGACTGTATTTTTTAATTTTTTCGATTTAATTTCTACTACTTTAAAATTATTCTTTTGCACCTTTAATATTCCAAGTTAAGTTTTGACCACTATCAACAGCTATAATCTGTCCCGTTATAGAATTGTTGTTTAATAAAAATTCTACGGTATCACAAATATCTTTTGGTTCTACAGATTTTTTAAGTAAAGTAGATTTTGCTTGTTTGTTAAAATGCTGGATGGATTGTCTTTTACTTTTTATTGTTGGTCCAGGAGCTATACCATTTACTTTAATATTTGGGGCCAATCTCATGGCCATAGTTTTGGTAAATGTATAAAGTGCACTTTTACTCAAGGTATAGGACATAAAAATAGGAGTCAGTTTAAATACTCGCTGGTCAATAATATTTATTACATTAGAAATATTTTTTTTTGAAGCTTGTTTTGCAAATTGTTTAGTTAAAATTGCTGGTGCACGAAGATTGATATTTAAGTGGTCATTCCAGCTATTATTTGTAAAATTTAAAATATCGTCTTTTTCAAATAAAGCTGCATTATTGACTAGGCAATCAATTGTACCTAATTTTTTTTTAGCGTTAAAAATAATTTTTTCTACTTGCTTAGTATTTTTTAGATCAGCTTTAATTAGAGCTACTTTTACAGAATTTTCTTCCACAATTTTTTTTAAATTTTTAGCTTTTGATGATGATTTGAAATAATGAATAGCAATATTCCAGCCTTTTTTTGAAAAATGTAGCGCTATTTCTTTTCCAATTCTTGTGGCGCCACCAGTGATTAATAAATTTTTTTTTTTCATTTTGTGCTTATCTTTTTCTCTTAGGTCTTGTACCAGGCTTGCCTTGAGTTGATCTGCCTTCAGGATAAACTCTATTATTAAATTTTGTTTTATTTAATTTAGGATTTATGCCAATTTGTAATTCAGAAGCTTCTAATTTTCTAATCTCATCTCTTATTTTTGCTGCTTCTTCAAATTCAAGATTTTCTGCAGATTCTTTCATCCTTTTTTTAAGAGCTTTTAAATGCTTTTTAAGGTTATGGCCTAATTCAATATTAAGGTTACTTTTCGCATAATCTTTTTCATAAACACTTTCTAAAATATCGGATATGCCCTTTTTAATTGATGTTGCGGTAATATTATATTTTTTATTATACTTTTCTTGTATTTTTCTCCTTCGATCTGTTTCTTGTAATGCTTTTTCTATACTTTTAGTTTTTTTATCTGCATATAGTATTGCTTTTCCTTCAAGATTCCTTGCAGCTCTTCCAACTGTTTGAATTAACGATCTTTCAGATCTTAAAAAACCTTCTTTGTCAGCATCTAAAATTGCAACTAAACCGCATTCAGGGATATCCAATCCCTCTCTTAATAAATTTATTCCAACCAACACATCAAACACTCCCATTCTTAGATCTCTCATAATTTCAATTCTTTCAAGTGTATCTATATCTGAGTGCATATATCTAACTTTAATACCATTTTCATGAAGGTATTCAGTTAAGTCTTCTGCCATTCTTTTTGTTAATGTTGTAACTAAAGACCTATAATTTTTTTTAATAACTTCCTTGCATTCAGCCAGAAGATCATCCACTTGATTTTTTGCAGGCCTAATTTGGATCTTGGGATCACAAAGTCCAGTTGGCCTAATTACTTGTTCGGTAAATTTTCCAGAAGTTTGTTCAAGTTCCCAAGGTCCGGGAGTCGCAGAAACAAAAATTGTTTGTGTGCGCATAGCATTCCATTCTTCAAATTTTAATGGACGATTATCCATGCATGAAGGCAATCTAAAACCATATTCAGACAAAGTTTTTTTTCTTGTGTAGTCTCCTTTGTACATCCCATTTAATTGAGGAACTGTTACATGACTTTCGTCTACAAAAATAAGAGTATTGTCTGGAAAATATTCAAATAATGTTGGGGGTGGATCTCCAGGATTTCTTCCTGTTAAAAATCTTGAATAATTTTCTATACCTGCACAAGTTCCCGTAGCTTCTAACATTTCCAAATCAAAGCGAGTTCTTTCATCTAATCTTTGAGCTTCCAAAAGTTTGTTTTGTGATTTATGTTGTTTTAAAGTTAATTCTAATTCTTTTTTTATTTCTCTTATTGCTTGGTCAAGAGTTGGTCTAGGTGTAATATAGTGACTATTAGCATAGATTTTTACAAAGTCTAAATTTTTTATTTTATTGCCTGTAAGAGGGTCAAATTCTACTATGTTTTCTATTTTATCTTTAAATATAGAAATTCTCCAAGCTCTATCTTCCAAGTGCGATGGAAAAATTTCTAAATTATCTCCTCTTACTCTAAAGGTTCCTCTATAAAAATTTTGATCATTACGCTTGTATTGAAGATCAACAAAAGTTTTAATAATTTTTTCACGGTTATATTCACTATCTTTTTTTATGCTTATAGTCATTTTACTATAGGATTCGACAGAACCTAAACCATAAATACAAGATACACTTGCAACTATTATTACATCATCTCTTTCCAACAAAGATCGAGTCGCAGAATGGCGCATTCTATCAATTTGTTCATTTATCGATGCTTCTTTTTCAATATAAGTATCAGATCTTGGAACATAAGCTTCTGGAGTATAATAGTCATAGTAAGAAACAAAATATTCTACTGCATTGTTAGGAAAAAAACTTTTCATTTCACCATATAATTGTGCTGCAAGAGTTTTATTTGGTGCAAGTATTAAGCTAGGTCTATTTAATTCTTCGATTATTTTTGCCATTGTGAAAGTTTTTCCAGAACCTGTTACACCTAACAAAACTTGTTCATTACTTTTATTTTTAACTCCTGTAATTAGTTTCTTTATTGCCTCTGGCTGATCTCCTGCAGGTTTAAAATCAGTAACTGTGGAAAGCTTAATTCCGCCTTCAAGCTTTTTTCCTAAGATAAAGTCTTGATTAATCGGATAAGATTGTTTTTCTTGATTTGTATTTTGCATTATAGTTAATAATAATTTAATAATTTTAAAACATAATAAAATTAATGAGCATAATATCCAACTCTTTAAAAAAAATTAAACCTTCACCTACTATAGCGGTTACGCAAAAGGCTAGAGAATTAAAGGCTGCAGGTAAGGATGTTATTGGGTTAGGTGCTGGAGAGCCAGATTTTGATACACCAAATAATATAAAAAAAGCAGCAATCGATGCAATTAATATAGGAGATACAAAATATACAGCTGTTGATGGAACCCCAGCTTTAAAACAGGCAATAGTTAATAAATTCAAAAGAGAAAACAATTTAGAATACTCAACTAGCGAAATCACAGTTGGAACTGGGGGAAAACAAGTAATCTATAATACCTTTATGGCTACTTTAAATAAAGGTGACGAGGTATTAATACCAGCTCCATTTTGGGTTTCGTATCCTGATATGGTCTTATTGGCAGGCGGTAAACCAAAAATTATTAAATGCGATGAAAAAAGCGGTTTTAAATTAACTCCAAAAAAACTTCAAAAAGCTATTACTAAAAAAACAAAATGGTTAATACTTAATTCTCCATCAAACCCTACTGGAGCAGGCTACACAAAAGATGAAATAGAAAATTTATCTAAAGTATTAATTAAAAACAAAAGAGTACATATTCTAAGTGATGATATTTATGAGCACATTACATATGATAATTTTAATTTTTTTACAATCGCACAAGTTTCTAAACTTAAAAATAGAACGCTTACCATGAATGGTGTGAGCAAATCTTATGCTATGACTGGCTGGAGAATAGGTTACGCGGCAGGCCCAAGTGATATAATTAAAGCTATTGGAAAAATTCAGTCACAATCAACCTCTAACCCTTCATCTGTAAGTCAAGCAGCAGCAGTTGAAGCGTTAAATGGTACTCAAGATTTCATCCAAGTGAGATCAGATGCATTTAAAGAAAGAAGAGATTTTGTTGTTAAAAGTTTAAATAATATTAAAGGCATAAGTTGTTTGAAACCAAATGGAGCTTTTTATGTATTTCCAAGTTGTAAAAAACTATTGGGAAAAAAAACAAAAATAAAAACAGATTCAGAATTTGTAGAAAAACTTCTTAAAAAAGTAAATGTTGCAGTTGTGCAAGGATCTGCTTTTGGATTAGAGAGCCATTTTAGAATTTCTTACGCAACCTCAATGGAAAAACTAAAAATTGCCATGGAAAGAATAAAATCTTTTTGTGAAAGTTTGAACTAAACGAAGTTTAATTATCAATTTTTATGAATTTCCTAACTACTAGAAATGATGTTTTAAAAAAACTAGATAACTTTATAGAAAATAATTTATCAGAGTATACCAAACTAAGAAACTTTGATTTTGGTATTCAAAATAGGAAAAATACTTCTTGTCTGTCACCCTATGTATCTCATGGGACAATTAGTGAAATAGAAGTTATAAATAAAGTTCTAAAAAAACATTTATTTAATAAAAGTGAAAAATTTATACAAGAAATATTATGGAGAATATATTGGAAAGGCTGGCTAGAGCTGAGACCTAGTGTCTGGGATGATTACTTAATCAGTCTTAAAACTTGTAGAGAAAAATATAAAAATGAAAAAAAATACTTAAATGCAATTGAAGGAAATACTAACATTCAATGTTTTAATGATTGGGTAAAAGAATTAAAAGAAACAAATTATCTTCATAACCATACAAGAATGTGGTTTGCCAGCATTTGGATATTTACATTAGATTTGCCTTGGGAATTAGGTGCTGAGTTTTTTTTAAAACATTTGTATGATGGAGATTCTGCGTCAAACACTCTAGGTTGGAGATGGGTAGCTGGAATCCAAACACCTGGTAAACATTACTTAGCTTCTGAATGGAATATTAAAAAGTTTACCAATAATCGTTATGAAAAGATTAAACTTAATGAAAGTGCAAAACCTAAAATTAGTAAAAAAATATATTCAATATCAAAAAGTGATTTTGTAAGCTCAGAAATTGCTGATGGTAAAATTCTTTTAATATTTGATAATAACTTATCTTTTGAATTTTCTGATTTTAAAGACAAAAAATTCAATAAAATTCTTTTAGTTAATAATAATAAAAGTAGGGAGATTTCACTAAGTAATAAGGTAATAAAATTTAAAGAATCTCTTCTCCAAGATCAGTTAGAAAGATTAAAAAATCTATCGATAGATTGTGAGATAATTAAAATAGAAGATATAAAAAAATATTGTAATGATGTTTATGCTTTATATCCATCAGTTGGAGAAAATTTAGACTTTATTAACTCAAAAGAATTAAAAAATATTCAATTTCTTTATAGAAAAATTGATCAGTTTTCTTGGCAATATTGCAATAAAGGTTTTTTTCATTTTAAAAACTATATACCTAAAATTATCCAGAACATTTCTTAGAACAGTACTTAACTTTATCCCAATTTAACTTCCATTTTTTTCTCCAAACAAAAGGTCTTTTACAAATAGGACATATTTTTGATGGTAAATTTTGCTTTTTCACTTTAATTGATTTTTATTTTTAAGAAATAAAAAATAAGCTGCTACTTCGTAAAGATAATGAAAAATTAAAAATAGAGGCTTAAAAGTAAAAATTTTTGAAAGGATTTTATATTTTGGAATTTTGGCCCAAATAATTAAAAAAGCTTTTGCCCCACCAACAACTTTTCCATTATCAATGACATGTAGTCTTCTCAAAAGTTCTTTTTGTGATTTAGATGTTAATAATAAAGCATCTTCATTATTCGTAATATCCACCCACTCCAAAGAATTATCAGAAATTTTTTTATAGTGATTGATCTCAAACCTACAGATATTACATGAATTATTAAAAAAAACTTTAATTCCCATAAGTATTTTTCTTAATAAATTTTTCTGCAGCTGGCAAAATTAAATTTTTTCTTTCCGTTTTCATTTTGTCAAATAATCTTACCATCATCGATAATCTAGGATTTTTTAGAAAGAACGTTCTATTTCTGTTTATAAATCTCCAATATAATCCATCCATAATATTACACCATTCACCTTTTTTAAAATCCATCATTTTAAGCATGTAGCTCGAACCACAAATATAAGGTTTAGTTGCGAATATTCCTCCATCACTAAATAATCCCATGCCGTAAACATTTGGAACCATTACCCAGTCAGAGGAATCCACAAACATTTCCATAAACCATTTGTAGACATAATTTGGTTTGATCTCACACAAGTTCATTAGATTAGATAAAATCATCAATCTTTCAATATGGTGTGACCAGCCATGAGTTAAGGCATTTTTAATTGCGTGGTCTAATGGAGGCAAGCCTGTATTGCCCTCATACCAAGAAAATTTCATTTTTCTTGTTTGTTTAAAGAAGTTCTTTGTTTCCATTTCATCACTGAAACCTTGATAAACTCCTCTCATAAATTCACGCCAACCAATGATTTGTCTGACATAACCTTCTAATGAATTGAGTTTAATTTTATTTTTCTTATTAAAATTTAAAATTTTTTCAATAATGAGTTCTGGTGTTATTAAACCTAGATTAATATAAGGGCTTAATGAGCTGTGAAATAAAATATTATCCTTTTGAGATACAGCATCTTCATAATCACCAAATAAGTTAGATTTTTTTCTTATAAAAAAATCTAATAATTTAATTACGTCATTATACTCTGTGGCGAACCAAAAATTACTTGTGCTTCCTGGATGAGTTTTGAAATTTTTTTCAATTATTGGCTTTAAATGTTTGGTGTTTTTCGTCTCTGATGCTTTGGGATACCTGGGTGCCAAAACATTTTTAGGGAGTTTATTTCTGTTATCTTCATCGAAACTCCATTTGCCTCCGACGGGAGTTCCATTACTATTCATTAAAATACCTAGTTTTTTTCTGGTTTCTTTATAAAAAGTTGCCATAAAAGGTTTTTTAGATTTTGCTAAATAATTTTTAAATTCATTTCTTGAGTTTAAAAACATAGGAGTTTGAATAATATTCCATTTAATTTTTGATTTAGTAAAAAATCTTTTTAATTTTTCTTCGAAAAATTTATCTTCTACCTCAAAGCTGGATACTTGGTTTATTTTTTTTTGCTTAATAGTTTTTAATAATTTGTCAAAGTAATTATTTTTAAAATCCTTATCTTCAATTTTTTTATACTCAACTTTATATTTATTTTTCTTAAGACTATCTGCATGCGATCTCATCGCAGATAAAAATAGTAGTATTTTTTGCTTATGATGTTTTTGGAAAGTACATAACTCATAATCTTCAGACATATAAAATATATGATCATTTTTAAACTGATTTATATATTTTAAAGGAAAGAGTTGGTTTCCAAGTATAAAAAATAAATTCAAAATTAATATTTAATTTTTGCAATCATTCCTGTTTCGTAATGCCCAGGAATATTACAAGCTGCTTCGAGTTTTGCTTCAGTATTAAATTTCCAAATTATTTCACCATTTTCATTTGGTGCTAATAAAACACTATTAGAATGTGAGTGGCCCATAGTGTGGTCTTTTTTTGCCATTTCTTTCATTTTTTTTTTATCAATTTTATCACCTAATAATATTTCATTTTCTACTAGCTTCATCATTTCGGGTTGATGTTTTAAATGCATTTCTTTAGTTGCAATATTAAATTCATGAACAAATTTACCAAAATTATATACTTTGAATTTTATTGTTTCACCTTTTTTTACTTTAATTTCATTCGGTTCATAAAAATTATCATACATTTTTACTTCAATAATTCGATTTACTTCTGAAAGCTTTCCTTTTTCACCAATCATACTCATTGATGCAGATAGAGATATATTTGGTATTAATATAAATAATAAAATAAACTTTTTCATTTTAGGCTAGACCGAGTCTAACAACAGATTTTGCAGCTTCTTCAACACATCCTTTTGCGGGCTTAAATTTAAATCCCAATAATTCTTCTGCATAAGAGGCGTCAGTTTGCATTTTGATACCCAAATCAGGCACCATCATTTTTGCACTTGTATCTAGGTGACTAATTATTTTTACTAAAAAGTTAGGCAATTCTTTTTTTGGAAGTTTTTTTGCATAATCAGGAAGCGCTTCTGCCATGATTTTAGAAAGTTCAATCATTTTTTTTACTTCAGATCCAACAATTAAACGTCTTCCTCCTACGTTAGGTTTTGTTAAAGATAAAACATGAGCTTTTGCTATATCTTTCACATCAGAAATTAAAACACCAAAATTTGGTGCGCCGGGGTATTTTCCTTGAAGAAACAGTTTTATATAGCTTATAGAAGTTTTTTCTTTTGTATCTAAGGCGTCTCCAAAAACTCCTCCTGGGCAAATAGAAGTTAATTTATTTTTTAAACCTTTGCTTTCCATAAAATCCCATGCAGCTCTCTCTGCTTTTGTCTTAGATACAAAATAATCATTACATCCACTCCAACTAGCATCACTCCAATCATTTTCTCCAAATGTATAAGGGTTTGTTCTGTTTTGCTTTCTAAACATAGCTACTATTGAAGAAGTTAAAATAATACGCTCAACAACAGCATTAACGCCTGCTTTTAAGACTCTAATAGTCCCATCCTTTGCTGCTGGCACTAATCCTTCTCTGTTTCTTGAAGTCTTTAAGGGAAATGGGGAAGCTACATGCATAATATATTTACAGCCTTTAGCTGCTTCATTCCAACCATCATCTTTTAGCAGATCTAATTCTACAAAAGACAACTTTTCCAAAGGTGTATTCTGAGAAGCTAAAGTTTTTTTTGTTTGTTCAATCAAGTCTGTATTACGAACAGTTCCTATAACTTCATAGCCAGAATTTAATAATTCTATAGCTATATGTTTTGCTATCCATCCGCTTATTCCAGTTAATAATACTCTATTACTCATTA
This sequence comes from Candidatus Pelagibacterales bacterium, assembly GCA_004213215.1. GTDB lineage: Bacteria > Pseudomonadota > Alphaproteobacteria > Pelagibacterales > Pelagibacteraceae > AG-414-E02. The sequence continues at coordinate 10,368 of SHAO01000029.1, forward strand.
TAATTTTTTTTAAAATATATTATTACAATTAAGTTAATTAATTCAAAGATACAAATTTTCCTCTTCGACTGCGGCCATACACCCCATGCCCGCAGCTGTCACTGCTTTATTTATTTTAATTCTATTAGAATTTGTTCTGATAGTTTTTTTATTTCTTCTACAGCCTTACTTTTTTTTTGTTTTTCCACTGCAGTTTTACCTTCCCCCATGGATGAAGCATAAATTTGACGATGCCCAATTATTGTTTTGGTTGACGAAATATTTAAACTTCTAATAAAATCATTTGTTTTACTAATAAGCTTAGATCTTTGATTAGCTCTATTAATTTGTATTAAAATTTTTTTATTTGCTTTTTTTGCAATATCTACAATTGCACCTGTTGCCCAAAAATCAACATGAGAAGCAGCCATAGGAATTAAAACCAAATCTGCAGCTTCAATAGATGGACGCGCATCAGATTCTATTTTTGGTGGAGTATCAATAATTATAATATCGTGATCATTTTTTAATGTTTTTGACTCATACTGGGCTCCCCACAAACTGGCAGTTTTAAATGTTAAATTATCATTTGGAAGTTTTTTATCTGATCGTATTACAAACCACTTTCCTAGACTTCCTTGTGGGTCAGTATCAATAATAGCAAGTTTCAAGCTATGGTATTTTATAAAAGCAAGCGCTAAATGCACAGCAAGCGTTGTTTTTCCAGTGCCACCTTTTTGTTGTGCTATTGTTATGACTTTAGAAAGCATTTAAACACAATATAGTATTGGTAATAAACATTCAGCAAAATAGAATTCAAATTTTTATTCGGATCATTGTTTTTTAGAAATGTGACTGACAAAATTTTAAAAAAATTCTAGTATTAATTGAATACACACATTGATTGAATCTATAATTAAAATTATTTTTAAGAACTTCATTACATCAATTTTTGGAGCAGACCGTTTCTAAAAAATATATATGGAGCAAATAAAATATTTTTTTATTGATTTGTCTGAAAATTGATAATTAAATCAGAATCTTTACGAATTAGAGATTGAAAACAGGGACAAAAAGGGATCATGAACAAATTATTGCTACCACAGGATGTCGTTGGAGGGTCTTTCTGGCTAATCTCGGTTGCAATGATAGGCGCAGCGATATTTTTCTTTCTAGAAAGAGGTCGCCTCTCAAACAGATGGGCAACGACAATGAATCTTGTTGGAGTAATAGCATTAATGTCTTCGATTCATTACTTCTACGCAAAAAACTTATGGGTTTTGAATGGTCAAGCACCCACAGCACTAAGATATATTGATTGGATATTAACTTTTCCTCTTACGATACTGACTTTTTATGTGATGCTTAGATCAGTTACTGATGTTAAGCGAGGTATGTTCTGGCGCTTACTGGTTGGAACGCTTGTTTGGGTCATAGCACAACTATTAGGAGCTTATGGATACATGAGTGTTACCCTTGGATTCCTGGTAGGTATCGTTGGCTGGCTTTATATTATTGGTGAGCTCTATATGGGTGATGCGGGTAGAATTAATGCATCTTGCAATAATGAAAGTGTTCAAATGGCATTTTTTGCTAACAGATTAATAATAACAATAGGTTTTTCGATTTACCATATTGGATATTTTATTGAACATTTAGCTGGGGGAGCAAATATTAATAGTTTAAATATAATTTACAACTTGGCCGACATATTAAATAAAATAATTTTTGGAATGATAATTTATAGTGCAGCTTTACAAGACACTATGAAAAAAGGAGCTTGAATTAAGAAAGGATAATTTATGACTAGAGGAGCAGATATAATAGCAGCAATAATATTACTAGCACTTGCCATAGCAATTTTAGTTTATTTATTACATTGGTTATACAGAAGATCATCAAAAGAAGTTTCATTTGTACGTACTGGAATGCTAGGTGAGAAAGTTGTTATATCGGGTGGTGCTTTCGTTCTCCCTATTATTCACAATATTACACAAGTGGGAATGCGTACATTAAATATTAATATTAAAAGGGCTGGTGACAAATCACTAATTACAAAAGATCGAATGAGAGCAGAATTGGTTACAGAATTTTTTACAAAAGTTCCACCTGAACAAAAAGCTGTAGCAACTGCTGCACAAACTTTAGGTAACAGAACTCTCGATCCTGAACACCTAAGAGAGGTAGTGCAAGGCCGTTTTGCAGATGCATTAGGGGAAGTAGCAGCAAAAATGACACTGGATGAAATACAAGAAAATAGAGGGCAATTTGTAAAAGAAGTTACAAAAATTGCTAATGAATCCATTGGACACACAGGTCTAGCATTGGAAACTGTTTCAATTATATCATTAGACCAAACTCCAATTGAGCAGTTTAATCCTGCAAATACTTTTGATTCTCAAGGTTTAACGCAATTAACAGAACAGATTGAGTCAAGAAAGAAAAAAAGAAATGATATTACACAAGATACAAAAATTTCAATTGAAAATAAAAATTTAGAAACAATTCAAAAAGAACTAGAGATTAAGAAGAACGAGGAATTTTCTAAATACCAGCAAGAAAGAGAGATTGCTATTCAAAAAGCTAAAGAAAGAACAGAGACTGTAAAACAAAGAGCAGAAAAAGAACGAGAAGCAGAACAAGCAGAGATAAGGAATCAAGAGCTAGTTGAGGTTGCAAAAATTTCTCAAAATCAAGTTATTGAAGTTGAAAAAAAATTAACTGAAACAAGACTGATTGGAGAAATTGAGAAACGTAGAAAAGAACAAAATGAGATAGAGAAAAATGCGACTCTTGATATAAGACAAAAAGATCTAGAAACTGAAGTTAAGATTTTGAATTTAGATAAAGAAAGTGAATATGCACGTTTAGAGAAACAAAAATCAGTTGAAATAAGACGAGCTCAAGAGAAAACTGCTACAATTAAAGAACAGTCTGAAAGACAAAAAGATGCTGAAGAAGCGCAAATAATTTCAGAACAAGGTATTAAAAACGCACGAATTGCTCAGCAAAGAAATCTAGATGCCCATAGAATTGAGTCAGAAAGAGAGACAAGACTTCTTGATATAGAAAAAGCGAAAAGATTAAGTATAGAAGATCATCAAAAAGATCTTGAAGTTATAAATAAATCAAAGCAAGTTTTAAAATCTAAAGCTGAGGAACAAGTTACAAGAGCTAAAGCAATAGAAGCTGAAGAAAAAGCTAACTCAGTTAAGTATGTTGAAAAAGCTCAAGGCATTAAGAAAGTTGATGTTATCACTGCCGCCTCAAAAGCTGAGCAGGATAAATTTGCAAGCATGGCAGCAAAACTTAGGTATGAAATAGATGCCGCTGGTAAGGAAGCATTAAATGCTGCTGAGAACTTGAGAAGTGATGCAAGTAGAAGAAGCGCTTTAAGATTAAAACTTGCTGAAAAAATTGAATCAATCATTAGAGAAAGTGTTAAGCCAATGTCTAATATTGGAGATATTAAAATTATTGATGTTAACGGCTTACCAGGTTTTAGTGGTAGTGGCGCAGGTTCTGGTGATGGAGGCACAGGAAGTATTATAAGTAATAAGGAAGGAATTGGAACAAGAGGCGGTAGTTTAGCAGACAATGTTGTTAGTTCTGCATTACGCTATAGAGCCCATCAACCTTTTTTAGACAGCTTACTTAAGGAGATTGGAATGGCTCCAGGAGAAATAAGTAATATTAGAAATATCTTAGGTGATTATGAAAATCCACAAAAAGATTATCATATGAACTTTGATAAAGATCCCACTAAAGGACCTAAACGTAATAAATAACTAAAGTAAAATATTATGAGTAGTGAGTTAGATAATTGGGCAAAAAAATATGAAGACCTTACCAATAGTGATGAAACTATTGGTGCAATGGCAAAATATTATTCGTGTTCTTTTATGTTTGATATGGAAAAAACAAAAGTAATTATCGAAATGCATGATGGAAAGGTTAAAAATATTAATACCAACCCAGGACCTTTAGATGCTTATGATTTTGCTCTTCGCGCTTCAGCAGATACCTGGAAAGAATTTAGTCAGCCTACACCAAAGCCTATGTACCATGGAATTTGGTCTGCAAGTTTTAGAAAAGATCTAAAGATTGAAGGAAATCATTTAGTTTTAATGAAAAACTTAAGAAATTTTACTATTCAATTTGAACTATTAAGAAAATCAGGAGTACCTGTTTAAGATGAAGTTTTTTGAATTAGAAAGATTAAAAAAATGGTAAAACATCATAGCGTAGTAGGTCGTTATGTTACGATTGAAGTGGACGATTGTGAATATAAAGTTTTTTATCTTCAAAATGGAAAAGGAATACCGTTAATTTGCCAACATACAGCTGGTTGTCATAATCATCAATGGAGAGGTCTTTTAGAAGATGAAGAAATTATAAAGAATTATAATATAATTGCTTATGATCTTCCAAGGCATGGTAAGTCAGATCCTCCACATAATAAAGAATTTTGGAAAGAAGAATACAAGTTAACTGCAGAACATTATTGTAATTTTATAATTAAGTTATGTGAGGCTCTTGATTTAAAAAACCCGATATTTATGGGATCCTCTTTTGGAGGAAATGTTGCACTGCAACTTGCATTGAGGCACCCAAATAAATTTAGAGCAGTGATTCCCGTAGAAGCCGCTGATCACGCTCCTGGGTTTTATTTAGATTGGTGGAGACACCCTCATGCTAATGCAGCTCAAGTTTGTGCGAGTGGAACATGGGATCTTATGGCTCCACAATCACCCGAAAAAGACAGATGGTTAACATGGCATTACTACACGCAAGGCTCTGAAGCATTTAAAGGAGATTTATATTTTTACTCTGTTGATCATGATTTAAGAAATGAATTAAAAAACATTGATGGACACAAGTGTCCAGTTATTATGATGACGGGAACTTATGACTACTTAACACCACCTGAAGCTACAGAAAATACAGCAAGACAAATAAAAGGTGGAGTTTATATTGAAATGCCAGATATAGGACATTTTCCTATGAGTGAAAATCATGAATTATTTAGGGTTTATTTAATAGAAGCTTTGAAAATTATTAATGAGAGAGCAAATAAATGACAAAAGAAAAAACAGGAACACAACTTAATCAAGCATATACCAGCGTAGATGATTTCAATACTATAAAATATGTTTTACCTTTATTAAGAGATGAAAAAACTAGAAACAGATTAATAGAAGAACATAGAGCATGTCCGGTTGGTAGAGCTGCCCATAAAGGTCAGCCAATGGTTGAACATAGCAAAGATCTAATAAGAGTTCTGGATAAATTAAGAAGACAACCGATGCCAGGTAAATTGCTTACAGTATGTAAGAAACCTCATGAAGATTATAGAATAGGAATTGCTAGTGGAGTTAGAGGTAAACCAGTTAAAATTTTAGAAGAATCTTTCTCATCAGAAGAAGCATGTGAGCATGCAATTTTTTT
>SHAO01000003.1 GCA_004213215.1 Candidatus Pelagibacterales bacterium
ATGCAGCGGCAGCATCATTCAATGTATATTTTTCTTTGTAGGGTAGTAAAATTGCTATCTCTTTTTTCATTTATAGCGTCTTTTAATAAAATTCCTAAATTTTCTATTTTTCTTTATATAATATTCTCTAGATTTTGCTTCACTTATTGTAGTACACTTCTCTGTATATATGATTTTCCATGTTCTTCCTCTAGTAAATTTGGCACCCTTTCCTGTATTGTGTAAATTTAATCTCTTTTTAAGATTGTTTGTATAGCCAACATATGAAATCACTTTTGACTTCTTTTTAGTGATAATTACATAAACAAAATAAGCCATTTATACTATTTTGGCGGTCCCACGGGGAATCGAACCCCGATTAGGTGATTGAAAACCACCTGTCCTAACCGTTAGACGATGGGACCTATTAAATTAATCTAGTATTTATTATATATTTAATGTTGTTTCAATGATCAAAATAAAATAATGGAAAATTTAAAAATTAAAATCAATCAAGCTGTTGAGGCTTTTAAATCTGGGAGATTGCTAGAAGCAGAAGATTTAACTAAAGAACTAATTTCCTCAAATCCTAAGGTTGCTTTTTTATATAATCTAATGGGTATAATTCTATATGAACAAAAAGAAGTAGAAAAAGCTCTTGAGTTCTATAAAAAAGGTATCGCAATAGATCCTGACTTTGCTGAAATTTATAATAATTTAGGTCTATTGTATGCAAACAATAATTTGGGTGCAGATAAAGCGGAAAGCTATTATAAAAAATCTCTATCGATTAATAGCAAAAACCCCGAAACTTATAATAATTTAGGCAGCTTGTATAAATCACTTGATAAATATGAAGAAGCCATTTCATGTTATAATAAAGCAGTTAACATAAATAAAAAGTCCTTTTATGCTCACCATAATTTAGGAAATATCTATACAGCTTTAGGAAATTTTGAAGAAGCAAAAAAGTATTTCAAAGAAGCAATAAAAATAAATCCTAATTATGCTAATTCACATAGGACACTTAGTAGAATAATCAAGTATTCAGAAGATGATGAACATCTCCATATTATGGAAAAAATATACAATCAAATAAATGATACTGATGTTGAAAATAAAACTAATATTTCTTTTGCTTTAGGAAAAGCTTATGAAGATATTGAAAAATTTGATAAGTCGTTTAGTTTTTATAATAAAGCAAATAATCTATATAAAGATAAAATTAATTTTTCTATAAAATATGAAATAGAAAAATTTAAAAAGATTCAAGACACTTTTAATAATAAAACTTTTAAAAAATATGCTGGATGTGGAAATTCAGATTCAAAAGCTATTTTTATATTAGGTATGCCAAGATCTGGCACAACATTAGTAGAGCAAATTTTATCCAATCATCCTGATGTTTTTGGTGGTGATGAATGTGAATTTATACAAAACCTACTAATAAAAAACTTTGGAAAAAAAATTGACAATATTCAATTATATTTTGATGGATTAATAAACTTTGATAAAAAAAAATTTAATGAGATGGGTTTAGAATATGTAGAAAAAATGAAAAATATCTCTAAAAATTTTAAAAGACATACAGATAAAATGCCAGAGAATTTTTTGTGGATTGGCTTTATTAAACTTATACTACCAAAAGCTAAAATAATACATTGTTTTAGAAACTCAAAGGACAACTGTTTATCAATATTCAAAAATCACTTTCCTGGTGGAAAAATTAATTATTCTTACGATTTAGCTATGATAGTTGAGTATTATAATCTTTATTTTGATTTGTTAAAATATTGGAAAACTTTGTTACCTGATTTTATTTTTAATATTAAATATGAAGATATTATTTTAAATCCAGAAAAGGAAATTAAAAAATTATTAAAATTTTGTGAACTTGATTGGAATAATAGTTGTTTAAATTTTCACAACAACAAGAGAATCGTTAAGACAGCAAGTGATGTCCAAGCTAGAAACAAACTGTATAATAGTTCTATAAATTCATGGAAGAATTATGAAAATTATTTAGCAAAATATTTTAATAAACTGAATAGTTAGTTTAAAGCAACATCTTCTATCATAAACTCAACTTTTCTTTCACCTCTCCACTCATTTAGACGTATTTTTCCTGCTATATTAATTCTTTTTTTATTTTTATTTATAAGAAAAGGTTCAAGTGGACCATTAATGGCATTCCATGCAAAACTTTTGAATACGGTACCGTCTTTACCAACCAAAACAGACTTTATATGATTATTTGCAACTATATTAGCAGAAATAACTTTTATATTTTCAATAACAAATTTTGGCTCAGTATTACCTGACCCAAATGGAGATAAAGAATTAATTTCTTCAAAAAAAACTTCATTTAGTGCACTTGGAGCAATAATCGAATCCAAATACAAGTTTGCACTACTAGTACGATTAATATTTGATTTTTCAAAATTTTTATTTAAAAAATCTCTAAATATTGGAATTTTATCTTTTTTTAATACAAAACCACCAGCCATTTTATGTCCCCCACCTTTTTGTAGTATTCCTGACTGAACGGCTTTAATTATTTGACTTCCAATATCAAAACCAACTATAGATCTTGCAGATCCTTTTCCAATATTTTGTTTAAGTGAAATTAATATAGTTGGTTTGTTGTATTTTTCTTTAATTCTTGATGCAACAATTCCAATTACACCTTCATGCCAATCATATCCAGACAAAACTAAAACAGGATGATTGTGATAATTTTTAACCTCTAAACTAATTTGTTCTGATAAAATAAATTCTATGTTTTGTCTTTCTTTATTCGATTTATCTAAATCGAGCGCTATTTGGTAAGTTTTTTTTGGATCATTAGAGAATAAAAGCTCTGCTCCGTGAGAAGCTTTTCCAACTCTACCACCAGCGTTTATTCTTGGTCCTAGTCTGAATCCTAAGTCAAATGTTGTTGGCTGTGAATCAATATTACACAAGTCATATAAAGTTTTTAAACCTAAATTTGATCTTTTTTTAATAACTTTTAAACCTTGTTTAACTATTGCTCTGTTTAAACCAATTAATGGAACAACATCACAAACAGTACCCAATGAAACTAAATCTAAAAAATTTAAAATATTTGGTTCTTTTATATTATTTTTTTTAAAAAAATTTTTATCTCGCAATTTTTTATTTAAAGCAACTAAAAAAATAAAACAAACGCCTGCTGCACATAGGTAATTAAGATTTGATATATCATCATAGCGATTTGGATTAACTATAGCGTATGCATTGGGAAGTTTAACATCTGATTGATGATGGTCTAATACAATAACATCAACACTTTTTTTTTGAGCATAATTAATAGGTTCAAAAGATAAAGTACCACAATCAACTGTAAAAATAATTTTAGATCCATTAGAAATGAGATTTTCAAAACCTAGAGTACTTGGTCCATATCCTTCGGTTTGTCTATCCGGTATATAAGTTTCAACTTTTTGATTTATAGAAAGAAAATATCGAACAAGTAAGGCTGTTGAAGATGCGCCATCAACATCATAATCTCCAAAAATACCTATTCCTTCATTTTCAATAATACTTTTATATGTTCTATCAACAGCATTTTTCATATCTTTTAGATTAAAGGGATTTGGTAAAAGATTTTTAATTTTTGGATCTAAAAATTCAGAAATTTCATTAATATTTTTTTTCCTAATAGATAAAAGTTTAGCTACAATTTCTGTTAAAGAAAAATTTTCTGAAAATTTTGTAATATCTGTTGAATTAAATTTTTTAAAAAGCCAATTTTTACCACTCACAGAGGAAAAATTCATTTTTTATGTTTATTTTTTATTATTTTATTTGTTTTGCTACTATAATGAAGCACTAGTGTTTCAGAAGAAAAATTTTTACCTAAATCTTTTATACCATTAACTAAACTTCCACTAGTTACTCCTGTAGCGCAAAATATAGTATCTCCTTTAACCATATCATCTATTGTATACTTTTTTTTTATATTTTTAATGCCCAATTTTATAGCTCTCTTTTTTTCTTCAGAATTTCGAAACACCAATCTAGTGTGCATTTGACATCCAAGACATTTTAATGCAGCGGCAGAAAGAACTCCTTCTGGAGCTCCACCAATTCCTATATAAATATCAATACCCGTTTTCGAATTAGCTACAGAAATGGCTCCAGATAAATCTCCATCAGTAATAAAATTAATCTTTACCCTCATATCTTTTAAGGTTTTTATTATAGAGTTGTGTCTAGGTCTTTTTAAAACGCAGGCGGTCAATTTACTAGGGTCAATTTTTTTAAACTTTGATAACTGTTCAATATTTTTTCTCACAGAAAAATCAAGATTCAATATTCCATTTGGTAAATTTGGACCTATTGCAATTTTTTCCATATACATATCAGGCGCATTAAGCAAACTACCTCTGCCGGCTGCCGCAAGAACTGATAATGCATTTGGTAAATTTTTAGCTGTAAAATTAGTACCTTCAAGCGGATCAACTGCAATATCAAATTTTTTACCTTTCTGCGTACCTACTTTCTCGTTAATATACAACATTGGGGCTTCATCCATCTCACCTTCACCAATAACAATTTTACCTTTCATATCAATTTTATTTAATTCGAATCGCATTTCATCAACAGCAGCTTGATCAGCGGCTATTTTATCGTTCTTGCCTTTGAATTTAGAAGCACCATAAGCCCCTCTTTCAGTTACCAAAGAAAATGATTTTATAAAGCTTTTACTTATAATCATTTAAACTTCTTCAATTCTTATAAAAGTAGGTTTTTTTAAAACAAATTTATTTTTAGTTAAATTTGAAAAAAGATTTATATAATTTTTTTCTAAGCTTTTGTGAGTTATAATAATTATTGTAGCCTTTTTATTTTTTTTATCTGGATTTTGTAGTAAATTTTTAATTGATATTTTATTTTTTGCAAAAATATTTGTAATTGACGATAAAACACCTGGAATATCTTTTACATCAATCCTTAAATATGAGGAACTTATATGTTTTTTAATATCAAATTTAACAATTTTTTTTCTAGATTTTGATGATATTCCAAAAGGATATTTTATGTTACCTCTTAGCACTGAACAAAGGTCTGATATTATTGCAGAAGTAGTTGGTCCGGGACCAGCTCCCTCTCCCTGTAAAATAGTTTTTCCAACTGGAGAACCCTCAATTACTACAGCATTTAAAACTCCATCTATATTTGATAATATAGAGTTGCTTTTAATTAAACACGGATGCACACGTTCAATAAGCTTGTTCTTTTTAATTTCAGAAATCGATAGTAACTTAATTTTATAACCAAATTTTTTTGTGTATAAAATATCAGTTAAATTAATATTTTGAATACCTTCAGTTAAAATATTATCTTTTGAAATAGTTATGTTAAAAGCGATAGATGATAATATTCGTATTTTTGCAGCTGAATCATTTCCGTTAAGATCAGATATTGGGTTACTTTCTGCAAAACCTAATTTTTTAGCATCATTTAGAACATCATAAAAATTTTTATTACTGTTTTGCATAGAGGAAAGTATAAAGTTAGTTGTACCGTTAAGAATTCCATAAACTTTATTAATCTTATTAGCTATAAGACCTTCTTTTATAGATCTTATAATAGGCATTCCTCCTCCAACAGAAGCTTCGTACTCAAGATTAACTTTATTTTGCTCTGCTAAAGTTGCGAGCTGATCTCCATGCTTTGCTATCAAGGCTTTATTTGCTGTAATAACATGTTTTTTATTTCTTAAAGCAGAAAAAACCAATTTTTTTGCTATACCTTCAGATCCACCAATTAATTCTACGATGACATCAATTTCTTTTCTTAAAGGTAAATCCAACGGATTTTTGATCCATTTAGACTTTGGAATTTTAATTAATCTTTTTTTATTTAAATTTTTAGCAGAAATATATCTTACAAATGGTATTCTTCCAGTTTTAACGGATATGTGATAATTATTTTTTTCTAAAGTTTTATAAAAATAACTACCTATATTACCAAATCCAGCAATTGCTATATTAACTTTTTTTTTCATAATAATTAATTTGGTATATCATTAATATCTGGATATGGTTTAAAAAAATTTTTATCTTTAACTTTTTTAACTATAGTAGAAAAACTGGATGAAATAATATTATTATTTTCTACAATAAATTCTTCATTGCTGCCTTTTTTTATCATTTTTTTTTTATTTTTTTTGACATTTTTTTCTTCACGCTTAATATTTTTCTGTAACTTTTTTTCTTCCTTTTCCATTCTTTTTTGATTTAATTTTGCTTGTTTAATTTTTTGTTTTTCTTCTTTAAGAGCTAATTTGGCTTTAATTTTTTCCTCTTTTCTTTTTCTTTTTTCTTCCATCTGCACTTGTTTAGATAAATTTTTCTCAATTTTAACTCTTTTTTTATCTTTTTTTTGCGATTGTAAAATAATTTTTTCTAACTCTGAGTTCTTTTTTTTCAATTTGCCTTTGGTTTCTCTTATCTCAACAATCATTGTTTTTTTAAAATAATCTTCTTTTTCTTTCTTGTTAATACAAGCATGATCACCACACCAGTATACAGATTCCTTTGAAGTGCAGCCAGTAATGCTAAATAAAAAAAATAAAAAAAATAATATTTTCATATTAAACCTGTGGTTTCCTTTAAATTATAAGCAACATTCATATTTTGCACTGCTTGTCCTGAAGCTCCTTTTATTAAATTATCTATTGTAGATAAAATAATTACCTTATTTTTTTCTCTATTTGTGCATACTGAAATATAACAAAAATTAGTATTCACAACTTCATTTGTGCTTATAGGTGTATTAAATTTTGCAAACTTAATAAAAAAATTATTTTTATGATAATTTTTTAAAAATTTATAAATTTTATTTGCATCTATTTTTTTATGTGTTTCTAAATATATAGTAGACAAAATACCTCTAAACATTGGAATAACATGGGGAGTAAAAAAAACTTTAACTCTTTTTTTAGATACTTTAGATAATTCTTGATCTATTTCTGCCATATGCCTATGACCCCCTACTCCATATGCAGTAACTGAATTAAATAAATTCTTAAATTTTCTTTCAACATTTTTTCCACCACCAGAATATCCAGATTTTGAATCTATAATAATATTATTTGTATTTATCATTTTTTTTTCGACCAATGGAAGTAAAGGAATTTGAATGGATGTTGGGTAACATCCTGGACATGAAATAATTTTATAATTTTTTAAATATTTTCTAGAAAATTCTGTAATTGAATATATAGATTTAAATACTAATTCTTTGCACTTATGATTGAAACCATACCATTTTTTATAAAGGTTTAAATCTTTTAATCTAAAATCAGCAGATAAATCAATAAGTTTAACACTGTTTGGTATAATTTTTGCTAATTTTTGTGCCTCTCCATTTGGTAATGCTGTAAATAATACTTTAATTTTATTCCAATTTATATTTTCTACTTTTGTTAATTTAGGAAGGTTTTTTCTTGATATTTTTTTATCGAATGAGTAAATTTTTTTACCAACCGACTTATTAGCACACACATAAAGTATATTTACGTTTGGATGTTTTGATAGAATTTTTACTAATTCTAAACCAACATATCCTGTTGCTCCAGCTACAGCTACATTTATAGAATCTTTCATTTTTTTTTTATATCAGTTATTGGTCTTAAGAGATATTGTAATAAAACTTTATCTTTTAGAAAATTGAAAGCTTCTTCTTGCTTTTCTATGACCGTATTTTTTACGCTCAACAGCTCTCGAATCTCGTGTGGTGAGTTTTGTTTTTTTTAAAGTTGGTTTAAGCTCAGGCTCGAATTGTACTATTGCTCTTGATATACCATGAATTATTGCTCCAGCCTGACCAGATAACCCCCCTCCTTTAACTGAACATCTAACATCGAATTCATTCATTCTTTTAATAGCAGCAAAAGGTCTAAATATAGCAATTTGTAAATTTGGTTTCTTAAAATAATCAACCATATTTTTTCCATTTACATGAATGTTTCCTGAACCTTTTTTAAGCCAAACTTTTGCAATAGATTTTTTTCTTCTACCCGTAGCATATTTAGAATCTTTAAAATCTAGTTTAATCTTTTTATTGTCCGTATTTATTATTGGTTGAGTTTCCATATTAGTTTAATGAAATAAAATTTTTCTTATTTATTTTAGCAAAATCTACTACGATTGGATTTTGTGATTCATGAGGATGATTAGTTCCCTTATAAATTTTTAATTTAGAAAGTTGCTTTTTTGCTAATGGACCACCAGGCATCATTCTCTTGACAGCTAGTTTTAAAACTTGTTCAGGTTTTTTTTTCATTAGTAATGACGGAGTAGTAGATTTAATTCCACCAGGATATCCTGTATGTCTATAATATTTTTTATTATCAATTTTTTTACCTGTAAATTTTATTTTTTCTATATTTGTAACTACAACGAAGTCACCGTTGTCCATATGTGGTGTGTATTGGTTTTTATTTTTACCTCTAAGAGCCATAGATATGTAAGCAGCTAATCTACCCACGATTGCATTCTCAGCATCTATTAAAAGCCAGTTATTTTTTACTTCATCTTTTCTAACAAAATTAGTCATTATAGTTGCGCATAAATACTGAGATTAACAGATAAAGTCAAATTATATAGACGATAAAAAGCTTTATTTTTCCTCATAATATTAGTTAAATAAGTTCTTATCTAATTCAATATAGGGAAAAAAATGGCTAAAGATATAAAAAATCCAGAAACAATTGCGTTACATGGTGGTGAATACAGGAGTGACCCAGCAACCACCGCTGTAGCTGTTCCAATTTATAGAACAACTTCTTATCAATTTAAAGATACTGGCACAGCTGCTAACTTATTTGCACTTAAAGAATTTGGAAATATTTATACACGTATAATGAATCCAACAAATGATGTTTTAGAAAAAAGAGTTGCCGCTTTAGAAGGTGGTCTTGCTTGCGTGACTGTTGGATCTGGGCAAGCTGCATCAACTTTTGCAGTTACAAATTGCTGTCAAGCAGGTGATAATTTTATCAGCTCAACTGACCTTTATGGAGGAACAGTAAATTTATTTACTCATACGTTAAAAAAACTTGGAATAGAAGTTAGATATGCTGATCCGTCTGATCCAAAAAACTTTGAAAAACAAATTGATGAAAAAACAAGATGTATTTATGCTGAAACATTACCGAATCCATACCTGCGTGTTTTTCCAATAAAAGAAGTGTCTGATATAGGAAGAAAACATAATATTCCTTTAATTATGGATAATACTGCTGCTCCAGTTATATGCAAACCAATAGAGCATGGGGCTGCTGTTGTTATACATTCTTTAACAAAGTTTATAGGTGGACACGGTACGGTAATAGGAGGATGTTTAGTTGATGGTGGTAATTTTGATTGGACCGCAGATCCAAAAAGGCAACCACTTTTTAATGAGCCTGACCCAAGTTACGGCGGAGCTGTTTGGGGAAAAGTTGTTCCCGAACTTACAGGAGCAAATGTTGCATATGCTGTTCGTGCTAGAGTAGTTTTACTAAGAGACTTAGGTTCTGCTTTATCACCAGATAATGCCTTTGGAATAATTCAAGGTTTAGAAACAGCACCCTTAAGAATGAAACAACATTGTTCAAATGCGCAAAAAGTTGTTGATTTTTTATTAAAAAATAAAAATGTCGAAAGAGTTATTTATCCAAATATTCACAAAGGTGAAATTGGAGATAGAGCTAAAAGATATTTTAAAGGTGGTAATGGTGGTTTAGTTGGAGTTGAGGTTAAAGGAGGAGTTGAAGCAGGAAAAATATTTATAGAAGCTCTAAAAATGTTTTATCATGTTGCTAATATAGGAGACGCAAGAAGTTTAGCAATACACCCTGCTACCACAACACATAGTCAATTAACCAAAGAAGAATTATTAGCTGCTGGTGTAACACCTGGTTATGTTAGACTATCCATAGGCATAGAACACCCTGATGATATAATTGCAGATTTAAATCAAGCTTTAGATGCTTCAGGTAAGGGTAAATTAAAAGCTGTTAGTTAGTTCTTGAGTTTTTAAATAGTAGAATTAGAGATACTGTTATTAAAAAAATTGATCCAATTTGGTGCATAGATGCTAAAATTATTTGTGCACCATAAATAACTGTAAAAATTCCCAATAATATTTGTAAAATAATAACTATAAAAATCAGTAAAATTGTATTTCTTAAATAAGAAAAATCTTTATTTTTGTAAATTTTAAATGTCATGAAACTAAATATCAAAAATATTAAATACGCCATATTTCTATGGATAAATTGAACAATTGATGCAGTTTCAAAAGCATTAATTGAAAACAAATCCTTAATATTAGAGTCATCAGGAAAATAACTTTGATTCATTAAGGGCCATGTTTGATATATTTGACCCGCATCTAATCCCGATACTAATGCACCTATGCTAACTTGAATAAGAATTAATGTTATAAATAAAAATGGTAAATATTGTGGGAATTTAGCTTTATTTTCAAAGTTTTGCTGATATTTATATTTAAGATAATTCCACATCAATAAAATAAAAATTATAAAAGCCAATGTCAAATGTAACGACAGGCGATAATGACTTACATCAGTTCTTTCAGTTAAGCCGCTTTGAACCATATACCAGCCAACAAATCCCTGAAGCACTATAAGTATTAATATTAGATAAAGTGAAAATAAAGTTTCTTTTTTAATAGATTTTTTAAAAGTAAAATAAAATAATGGAATTAAATAAAAAAGACCAATAATGCGACCTAATAATCTATGAGCATACTCCCACCAATAAATTACTTTGAATTCGTCTAAAGTCATAGATGAATTGAGCAATTGAAACTCTGGTATTTTTTTATATAAATTAAAAGAATTTTCCCAACTTGTTAGTGAAAAAGGCGGTAATATACCGGAAATTAAATCCCATTTAGTTATAGATAAACCTGAATCGGTAAGTCTAGTTAATCCACCAACAATTATCATTAACCCAACAAGGAAAGTTATTAACAACAACCAGTAAGAAATATAAGTATTTTTATTTTCTACATCCATGAAATTAATATACATATCTATTATTAAAGTAAAAATTACTAATTTGTCGCCATAATGAATAAAAAAAAATTAATATTAGCGAGAAATAAAATAGATCAGCTTGACAACAGTATTTTTAATCTACTAAAGCAAAGAACAAGAGTAGTTAAGGATATGTTAAAATTAAAAAGATATAAAAACCAAATAGTTGACCAGAAAAGAATTAATATAATTATCAAAAAGATAAGAAAAAAATCTATAAAGCATGGAATAGACCCTAAAATAACTACACGAATATGGAAATCTATAATATGGTCATATGTAAATTTTCAAAGAAAAAACTTTAAAAAAAAATAACTATTTGCTGTGTGGTGGTAATTTTTTTTCCACAAATACTTCGTGCTTTCTTGTATCAGGATTATATTTTTTTACTTTTAATTTTACCTTTGCTTTTTCACCAGCATTAGGTTTTTTTACATAATAAAAAAAAGAGCTATTAGGTTTAGCTTCTGGCACGAGACGAACTTTTACAGATGTTTTTTTAGCCATTATTTTAATTTCTTTAATTCTTCTATAATTTTAGAAATATTTTTTACTTTCTTTTTAATAAATTTTGCAGTTTCTAAATTAGGCTTAGTTATACCAATATTTATATGATCGTCAATAGAACCACTTTGTTGCATATTTAATATTTTCTTTACTCCATTAATGGTCAAACCTCTTTCTTTTAGTAAAAACTTGATGTGCTTAATTACTTTAAATACTTTATTAGAGTAATATCTTCTTTTACCAGCTCTAATACTTGGTTTAATTTGTTTAAATTGAGTCTCCCAATATCTAATTGTGTGAGTTTGTAGGCGTCCAGTTTTTTTATCGATAAGACCAAGTTCTTTGGTCACCTCACCTATAGTTTTGTAAGCATTGATAGATTTTTCCTTGCTATTCATTTTTGTTTAATTTTTTTTTAAATGATAAAGCTGGTTTAAATTTTACTACTTTTCTTGAAAAAATCTTAGCTTCGACTCCAGTTTTAGGATTTCTACCTATTCTTTCCTTTTTATTTAAAATACTAAAGGTTCCAAATGATGTAATTTTAATTTTATTAGATTTGATTATTGCTGTGATTATTGATTCAAAAAAGTTATCAACTATTTTTAATGAAATATTTTTTGAAAAACCAATATTTTTATATATTTTATTAGAAAGATCCTTCCGAGTAAAATTCTTATTTACCATTTTTAAAAATATTATCCGTTTAGTTAAGCGTCTACAGTAATTAAGTTAGATTCTATCTTTTCTATTAAATTACCTTTAACTATCTTATTACAAACTTCTATTGAATTTGCAAAACCAATCGAATCTGTTGAACCATGGCTTTTAACCACTGGACTTTGAAGACCTAAAAAAATTGCACCGTTATATTTTCTTGGATCGAGTTTATTTTTAAATTTCTTAAGTGATTTGTATGAAAGTAGCATAGATAATTTGTTTAAAGAGTTTTTAAGATTTTTTGTTATGAAATTTGCTGTACCCTCTGCTGTTTTTAAAGCTATGTTTCCTGTAAAACCATCAGTAACTATTACATCAACATTGCCATCCATTATATGGTTGCCTTCAATATACCCATCAAATATAAAATTTTTTGTTTGATTATCTTTTAAAATTGAAAATGTTTTTTTTAAAATATCATTTCCCTTGTATTCTTCCAAACCAACATTTAACAAAGCAACTTTAGGTTTATCATTCATAAAAAGTGATTTAAATAAAGATGATCCCATACAAGCAAAATCTGTGAGATTTTTTTCACTACATTCAATATTTGCTCCTAAATCTAAAACTATACTCATATTGTTCTGATTAGGCCATAAAGCAGCAAGAGCAGGCTTATTTATTCCATCAATTGTTTTTAAAAGAAGCCTAGATATTATTAATAAAGCGCCGGTATTACCAGCTGATAAAGATATATCAGATTTTTTTTCTTTAAGAGATTCTATTGTTTTCCACATGCTAGTTTCTTTACTTTTTTTAGCACCAGCTAAAGGGCTTTCATCATCTACGATAATATCATTTGAATTAATTATTTCACAGTAGTTTCTAATATTTTTCTTTTTACTAATTTCTTTATCTAAAATGTCTTTTTTTCCGTATAAGTAAAAAAAATTATCTTTATTTGATTTTAAAGATATTTCTATACCTTCAATAATTTTTTTTGGTGAATTTTCGCCACCCATAGCATCAATAGCAATTTTAACTTTCTTTGACATAATAAAATATAATATTTGAAACTACTATTTTTTCGGTTCTAAAATTTGCTTGCCGTTATAAAGACCTGTTTTTAAATCAACATGGTGCGATAGTCTAAATTCGCCTGATTTTTTATCTTCAATTATGTTAATCGAAGAAATTCTATGATGTGACCTTCTTTTATTTCTTCTAGCTTTTGATGTTTTTCTCTTTGGTACAGCCATTTTTTATATCTATTTATAATTAAATTTTAATTCTCCTTGTAATACACTATCGTGGGATAAATCAAAACAAAAAGCTTCATATTTATTGAAATATTCTATTATTTCAGCATTATTTATGATGTTTTTTATATCATTTAACTTCAAGTATTTGTTAAAAAATATAGTTTTATCAGTTTTAGTCATAGATCTATACTTTTCGCAGTCTAACAAAATGTTATAAAAAGTTTTTGTAAGAGATTTCATATTTTTATTTATAACGGTGTCACCATAACCTATCTCACGCATATTTGTTTCAATATTATTAAAAATTAAATCAAACACTTTTTGGTGAAAATTTTTATATATTTTATGATCTTTACTATTTTTAGATTTAATAAATATAAAAGAAATATGTATAAAGACTAGGTGAATTCTATTTTGAAAAGTATCTATCAAATCAAATGTAGTGTAAAATAATTTATTTCGTGATAATAAAAGGATACTATTATATAAATTATTAATTTGAGTATTGATTTTATCTACTTGTTTAGACATATGAAAAAAATTGTATATTTACTATTAATTTTACTTTTTACCAGCAATTGTCAAGGTGAAAAAATAGTAAAAACTCATGGCATAGCATATTTAGAAAAAAGGGAAAAATTATTAATTGTTAATACGTCAAATAAAAATGATGTAGTTAATATTTTTGGACAACCTTCTACAAAAGGTATGAATAGTGATAACTTATGGATTTATATTGAGAGAACAATGACAAAAGGAAAGCTTCTAAAACTTGGAAGAAATTACCTTACAAAAAATAATGTCTTAGTGCTAGAATTTAATAAATATGGTATTCTTGAAAAAAAAAAATTATCTTCCCTTGATGATATGAAAGAAATTAAATTTGCTAAAAGTATTACTGAGAATGAAATAAGAAAGCAAAACTTTGTATACAGCTTCCTTTCTAGTGTTCGTCAAAAAATGGAAAATAAAAAAAAATGATTAATGAGCGATTACAGCTAATAATAGTAGAGCTACTATGTTAGTTATCTTAATCATTGGATTTACAGCAGGGCCAGCTGTATCCTTATATGGGTCACCAACAGTATCACCAGTAACTGCAGCTTTATGAGCTTCAGATCCTTTTCCTCCAAACTTTCCATCTTCTATATATTTTTTTGCATTATCCCATGCTCCACCCCCAGCAGTCATGGATATAGCAACAAATAAACCTGTTATAATAACTCCAAGCAGCATGGCTCCTACAGACGATAATGCGGCTTCGATGCCACCAATCATATATATTATGAAGTATAGGGCTATAGGCGATAATACAGGTAATAGAGAAGGAACTATCATTTCTTTTATAGCTGCTTTTGTTAATAAATCAACTAAACGACCATAATCAGGTTTTCTTTTTCTTTTCATAATACCTGGAATTTTTTTAAATTGTCTTCTAACTTCAACTACAACAGCTCCTCCCGCTCTACCAACTGCTTGCATAGACATAGATCCAAATAAGTAAGGTAGCATTCCACCCACTAATAATCCAACTACAACAAAAGGATTTGAAAGATCAAAATCTACAGAAATATTTTCTAGTGGAGAGCCACTAACATTTGAAAAAAATTTTATATCTTCTGTGTAAGCGGCAAATAAAACTAAAGCTCCTAGACCAGCAGAACCTATAGCATAACCTTTTGTTACTGCCTTTGTTGTATTACCAACAGCGTCCAATGCATCTGTTGTTTTTCTTACTTTTTTAGGTAGATTTGACATTTCAGCAATACCTCCAGCATTATCAGTTACAGGACCATAAGCATCTAACGCAACTACCATTCCAGCTAAAGCTAACATTGTGGTAACAGCTATTGCTATACCAAATAAGCCTGCAATATGATTTGTATACAATATTCCGCTTACAATTATCAAAGCTGGTAATGCTGTAGCTTCTAAAGAAACAGCTAATCCCTGTATAACATTCGTTCCGTGTCCTGTTGTTGAGGATTTAGCAACACTAATTACTGGTCTATATTTAGTTCCTGTATAATATTCAGTAACCCATATTAAAAGTCCAGTTATAACTAATCCAATAATTCCACACAGGTAAAGTCCAAAACCATTAAATTCTGCATTTGAAGATTTATAAGAATCTTCTAAACCAATAATTTTGTCTGTTACAGGATAAAGAATTATTGCAGAAAAAATAGCTGTAGCTATAAATCCTTTATAAAGAGCACCCATTATATTTTTACTTTTCCCTAAACGAACAAAAAAAGTTCCAGCTATGGAAGTAAGTATACAAGCTCCACCAATTGCCAGGGGATAAATCATCATATTTAAATTATCTATAAAAAAAATTGAAGACAGCACCATTGTAGCTACTATTGTTACTGCATAAGTTTCAAAAAGATCTGCTGCCATTCCAGCACAATCACCTACGTTGTCACCTACATTGTCAGCTATTACTGCGGGGTTTCTAGGATCATCTTCTGGTATACCAGCTTCTACTTTACCAACTAAATCAGCTCCAACATCAGCTCCTTTTGTAAAAATACCACCACCTAATCTTGCGAAGATAGATATTAATGAAGCACCAAATCCTAAGCCCACAAGTGCATTAATTACTTCCCTGCTTTCAATGTTTAATTTTAATAAAATTAAATAGTAAATAGCTATAGACAATAAAGCTAAGCCAGCAACCAACATTCCAGTGACAGCACCTGACTTAAATCCTATATTTAAACCATCTTTCAAACCTTTTCTAGAAGCTTCTGCAGTTCTTACATTAGCTTGAACTGAAACAAGCATTCCAATATAACCAGCAGCTCCTGATAAAAAAGCTCCAATGAAATAGCCTAGACCAACCCAAACTCCTAAAGCATATGTTATAATTATTAAAATAATAAAACCAACAACTGCAATTGTTTTATACTGTCGATTTAAATAAGCACGGGCACCTTCTTGTATAGCGCCTGCAATTTCTTGCATTTTTGCGTTTCCTGGATTAGCAGCCATAATTTGTTTTCCAACTACATAGCCATATAAAATTGCTAGAAAGCCAGCTGCTATTATGAGATTTAATATACCAATCATTTTTAATATGTAATTTAATTAAAAAACGCAAAATGCCAAAAAAAAGGATAAAAGGCAACAACTATCTTCATTATACTTTTTCAATTCGGCTGAACTTAGATATCTTGTCTAAAATAGCGTTTAAAAATTTTTTTTGCGAGACGTTTACAAAAAAATCCGATGCCTTTAAATATTCAGTTATAACAACTTTTACGGGAGTTTTATGCATATACATAAATTCGTATATTGCAGCTTCGATCATTATTTTAATTATTAGATCAGTCTTATTAGTATTCATATCATCTTTTAGTTTTTTATTTATTAATTCCTGGATCAACTCTTTTCTTTCTATTGTGCCATTAACAACATCTTTGATGAATTTCTTATATCGATGTTTAGAAAAAGTAATTTCAGATTCTTTATTAAGTTGATGAGTATATAATTTTTGGATCACAACAACTCTAGGATTATCTTTGGGTGATACAGGATCGCTCATTTGTTTATTTTTTAATGGATTTAAGTACAGATAAAACTGCAGAAGCTGCTTCTTGACCTTTTTTTCTTCGTGACATAGCTTGTTTCAGATTTAAACAAGTAATAATTCCATTACCTATTGGTTTTTTACTTTCTATAGAAAGCTTCATAATTGCATCTATTGAAGCTTTTGAAATAAAGTCAAAATGAGGTGTTTGACCTTTTATTACACATCCAATTGCAATAAATCCATCATATTTTTTAATATTATTTGCTATAACTACTGGTATTTCAAAAACTCCAGGAACTTGTATTAAACTTACTGGTTGTGATAACTTTTTTTTAGCACTATTAAGCAATCCTAAAGATATTTTGTCATAATAGTTAGCCATAACTATTAGTATTTTTTTTTTCATTTAATAATTTCCTGTTTAGTAATTTTAATACCGTAACCTTCTAAACCTATTACTTTTTTTTTGGATTTAGTTACTAATATCATTTTTTTAACATTTAAAGCTTTAATTATTTGTGCACCTATACCATAGTTTCTAATTAATTTATCTTGTCCTTTTTCATAAAATCTTTTACTTTTATAGCCTCTTAATGTTTCAGAAACTGATTTTAAATTAGTATCTCTTATAAAGATTAAAACACAGTCTTTATGATTTTTGAAGTGTTCAATTGTTTTATTAAATGAATTAGGCAATTTTTCACCCATTAAATAATTTTTCACAATATTTGATGATATAACTCTTACTCTTGGATTTTTATTTTTTTTAATATCACCTTTTATTAAAGCAAAGTTTTCAGATCCATCTAATAAGTTTTCAAAAACTTTAATATTGTAATTTTGATTTTTAATTTTAATTGTAGATGATTTTTTAAGTTTAATTAATTTTTCACGATTTAAACGATAAGCAATTAAATCATCAATTTTAGCAATTTTTAATTTATGTTTTTTTGCAAAATTTAATAATTGCTTTCCCTTAGCCATAGTTCCATCGTTATTCATGATTTCACAAATTACAGCTGAGGCTCCGCACTTTGATAGTTTAGAAATATCAACAGATCCTTCAGTATGTCCAGCTCTTACTAAAACACCACCATTTTTTGAAATAAGTGGAAATACATGACCGGGAGACACTATATCTTTATGAGAGGAATTTTTTTTAATAGCAGTTTTAATAGTACGAGCTCTATCATGAGCTGATATTCCTGTTGTAACACCTTTTTTTGCTTCTATCGAAACTGTAAAAGCTGTCTGGGTTCTTGAGTTATTGCTGGGTGACATTAAAGACAAATTTAATTTATTAACTTGATGTTGAGTTAAAGCCAAGCATATAAGTCCTCTGCCATATCTAGCCATAAAGTTTATTGATCTAGGAGATACTTTAGATGCAGGTATAACAAGATCACCTTCGTTTTCCCTGCTTTCATCATCAACCAAAACAAAAATCTTACCTTTTTTAGCATCTTTTAAAATCTCAGTAATTTTAGAAAATTTCATTTTTTTTTATTTAAAATTTTTTTTATATATTTGCTTAAAATATCAAATTCAATATTTACTATGTCTTTATTTTTAAGATAAATTAAATTAGTTAACTTAAGAGTATGTGGAATAACAGCTATTTGAAAACTATTTTTAAAAATTTTAGAAATTGTTAAGGACACTCCATTAACAGTAATAGAACCCTTTTGAATTAAATATTTCATAAGAATTTTTGATATTTTAAAATTAATAACCCAAGATTTACCAACAATACTAATTTTATTTACAGTAGCTGTAGAATCAACATGCCCTTGCACAAAATGCCCAGACATACGTTCTCCAAATTTTAAAGATTTTTCTAAGTTAATTACATCACCTTTTTTTGAATATTTGAATATTGTTTTACTTAATGTTTCTTTAGAAATAAAAAATTTACTCAAGTTTCTATTAAACTCTTCTAAAGTTAAACAGGCACCAGAACACGAAATTGATGAGCCTATTTCGCTCTTTTTAAATTTCATTTTAGATAAAATATACAAGGTGCAATTTTTATTTTTTTTATAAATCTTACTTATTTTACCAGTATTTTTAATTATACCATTAAACATTATTTAATTTTATATGTTATTAGCTTATCACCAAAAAGATTAACTTTATCAAATATAGTTTTTTTATTTTTTAAAAATTTATTTAAACTTTTTTTAATATTATACATTCCATTTTTTCCTAAATTCTTATTTGATATAAAAAGTTTGAAATCATCAACAAGATTATTATATAAAAAATTAGTAGTTAATTTTATTCCCGATTCAACAAAAACTCTCTGAAAACCTAATTTTCTTAATTTAGTAAGAATTTCTTTTAAATCTAGATTTTTATCAGAATCAAGAGACACTTTATAGATTTTAACACCCAGATTTTTAAGACGTTTTATCTTTAGTTTGTTAAAATTATTATAAAAAATAATTGTACGATTTTTGTTTTTTTTATTTAAAACATTAGCGTTTATTGGTATTTTTAAATTGTTATCTAATATAATTTTAACCGGACTTCTTTGTCTTAAACCATTTATTCGACAATTTAATTTAGAATTATCTTTAATAATTGTTTGACTGCTAGTAATTATACAATCATGATAAGATCGCATTAGATGAACTCTAGATCGTGAATAACTATTTGTAATCCACTCTTTTTTTTTATTGACTGTAAAAAAATCATTTGAAACTGCAATTTTACATGTAACAAATGGAAAAGGTGTTGTTTTATATTTAATATAACTTCTATAAAAATATTTTAATTTATTTTCACTGTTACCTTTATTGACCAAAATTTTATTTTTTTTTAATAGATAAATACTTTTATTAAAAGATCTTTTATCGGGGTCGTTAACTGAGAAAAAAACTTTTTTAACACCCTTCTTTATGATCAATTTTGTACAAGGAGGTGTCTTTCCATAGTGAGAACAAGGTTCTAATGTTACATATAATTCTGAGCTTTTAAGCTTTGATTTAGATAAATTTAATGCTTTTTGTTCTGCATGAGGTCTGCCATTTATGCTTGTACAACCAATGCTTATTACAGAGTTATTTTTTGTTACAACACAACCAACAGAAGGGTTTTCTCTTGTATTCCCTAAATTTTTTTTAGCTTGTCCTAAAGCAAGCTGCATAAAATAAGAATGTGGTTTTTTTTTATTCTGATTTATAAACATTCAAGTTGCCAATGAATTGTTCAAAATCTTTTGCTTCTTTAAAATTTTTGTATACTGAAGCAAAACGAACATAGGCTACTTGATCTAAACTAGCGAGACCATCCATTATAAACTTTCCTACTGTTGATGTTGGAATATCATTTTCGCCAAGGCCCTCAAGATTTCTTACAATTTTTGAAATAAATTTTTCAATAGATTCGCTATCAATAGGTCTTTTTCTTAATGATATTGTAATTGATTTTGCTATTTTATCTCTATCAAAAGGCTCTTTATGTCCATTACTTTTAACCACAGTTAGCTCTCTAAACTGTACTCTTTCAAAAGTAGTAAAACGTTCTTTTCTTTCACATCCACAGACTCTCCTTCTTCGTATAGCTGTACCGTCTTCGGTGGGTCTTGAATCTACAACTGATGTATCTTTTTCTCTACAAAAAGGACAAAGCATATTTATTTTTTTATCAAATGATTATAAATAGGAAATTTTGCGCATAGTAAAATTACTTCCTGCTTAACTTTGTTTTCAATTTTACTATTATCTTCAGGATTTTTTGATAAACCTTCAACAACTTCAGTGATTAGTTCTCCAACTTTTTTAAACTCATTCAAACCAAAGCCTCTAGTAGTAGCAGCTTGCGTTCCAAGTCTAATACCAGATGTAATTGTCATTTTTTGTGTATCAAAAGGAATACCATTTTTATTACAAGTAATGTTTGCTTTTCCTAAACTAGTTTCTGCCGCTTTTCCAGTAGTATTAAAAGGTCTTAGGTCAACTAACATTAAATGAGTGTCAGTACCCCCAGAAAATATTTTAAAACCATTATTCTTTAAAGTTTCAGATAAAATTTTCGCATTAGCAAGAACAGATTTAATGTAGTTTTTAAAACTTGGTTTTAAAGCCTCTTGAAAAGCTACAGCTTTAGCAGCAATTACATGCATTAATGGACCACCTTGATAACCAGGAAAAACTGCAGAATTTACTTTTTTTATTATGTCTTCTCTATTTGTTAAAATAATCCCTCCTCTTCCACCTCTTAAAACTTTGTGTGTTGTTGACGTTACAACGTCCGCATGTTCAATTGGGTTTGGATGCCCTTTTCCAGCAACCAATCCTGAAAGATGAGCCATATCTACCATAAGATATGCATTTACTTTATCAGCAATTTCTCTAAATTTTTTAAAATCAATAATTCTTGAATAGGCACTTCCACCAGCTATTAATAGTTTAGGCTTATGCTCTTTAGCTAAAGATTCAATTTGGTTATAATCAAGCAATCCAGTTTCTTTATCTACATCGTAGTGAAATGATTTCAGCCATTTTCCAGAAATTGAAACTTTGGCTCCATGTGTTAAATGTCCGCCAGAATTCAAACTCATACCAAGTATAGGGTCTCCAGGATTTAAAAGCGCAAGATATACAGCACCATTTGCTTGCGCTCCAGAATGAGGTTGGACATTTGCATATTTGCAATCAAATAATTTTTTTACTCTTTCTATTGCTAAATTTTCAGCTTTATCAACAAATTCACAACCACCATAATATCTTTTTGAAGAATAACCTTCTGCGTATTTATTTGTCATAATTGATCCTTGAGCATCTAAAACAGCTTTGGATACAATATTTTCAGAAGCAATTAATTCGATATGCTGTTGCTGTCTTTCTAACTCTAATTTAATAGAGTCATATAAGTCAGGATCGGTTATTGATAGATCATTATCAAAAAAACTTTTAAAATCATTAGAGGTATAATTTTTTAATTCAGACATATACTATATTTTTTTAATTCTCTTTAAGTGTCTCCCAAAATCAAAATCAGTATTTAAAAATGTGTTTACACATTTTAATGCAATATTTTTATTTATTAATCTTGCTCCTAAAGTCATTACATTTGCATTATTATGCTTTCTGCTTAATTTTGTTGTTCTAATATTATAGCATAATGCAGCTCTAATATTTCTGTGTTTATTAGCAGTCATAGCCATCCCTGTTCCAGATCCACATATTAAAATCCCCAATTTATTAGTAGACTTTTTCATTTTTTTTGAAAGCAAATGAGCGTAATCAGGATAATCAACAGATTTAGTATTTTTTGTTCCAAGATCTAACACTTTATTTCTCTTTTTTATTAAAAATTTCTTAATTATTTCTTTTAATTTAAAACCCGCATGGTCAGATGCTAAAATTACCATTTTTATTTTTACTTTTTTATTTAATTCCACAAAATATGTTTAATTTATACTACATGTATATAGTATAAAAAAATATACCACAATATTTTGATTTAGATTTATATTACTTATTGAAACTTATAATCGGTTAAACAAGCCACTAAATGGACTCTATTTTCTTCTCCACCATTAAACGCGTTATGGTATTTGATATTATTAGTAATATAAACAGAGCCATCGGCTGGCAAATGTTTAGCAAAGTTTTCTATAACCATTATACACCCAGGATTAGTAATGATAGGAATATGTAATCTTGGTTCAGGATCTCTATGCCAACTTAATGTAGAACGAGGTTCTTTTAATAAAATTCTAATTCTACCAAGTTTAAATTTTTTTTTTAAAGATTCATACACTTCTTTAAAATAGGTATTTTCAAAATCTTTAACAAATTCTGTATATGAAGATTCGTCTATTTTTTTATCTCTTGAAGATTCTTTTCCAGTATGATCAGGTTTTGTCCAATAAACACCTCTAGCATTATTACCTTTAATAGAATTTGGATCTCCAGGGATTTGATTTAGACATATGGCACCAAAATTACTAATGCCACCTGCATTATCATATTTTTTAATTTTAAGAACTTGTTTTAAAGCTCCTCTAAGCTTCGTTAGATCAAATTTAAGATCTGGAACCGTATAAAAATCACTATGGTTATTCATTATGTTAAATAAATATAATACATTATTTATATCATTAAGTGTATATTTGATATGCTGGATTTGTCGCAATAGAAATGAAATTTATAATAATATAAACTTTAAAGTGAATTGAGAATGATTATCAGATGAAAAATATAGGTTCTTATCCAAAAGTGAGATTAAGAAGAAATAGAAAAGCTGAATGGTCTAGAAGACTTGTTAGTGAAAACAGCTTATCTACAAATGATCTTATTTGGCCAATTTTTATTAAAGAAGGAAAAAATATAAAAGAACCAATTAAGTTAATGCCGGGAGTTTATAGGTACTCTTTAGACAAAATTGAAAGTCTAGTTGAAAAAGCAATAAGTAAAAAAATTCCTATGTTAGCGTTATTTCCTCAAACACCTAATTTTAAAAAAAATGCAAGAGGCACCGAAGCTTTAAATAAAAATAATCTTGTTTGTAAGGCTCTAAAACTGATAAAAAAAAATTATAAAGATATTGGAATCATGTGTGATGTAGCTTTAGATCCATATACGGATCATGGTCATGACGGCATATTAAAGAAAAATTATGTAGATAATGACGAAACTGTTAAAATGCTAGTTAGACAATCTTTACTACAAGCTGAGATGGGCTGTGATGTAATTGCTCCCTCAGATATGATGGATGGTAGAATTGGAGAAATAAGAAAAAGTTTAGATAAAAATGGATATAAATTAGTTCAAATTTTATCTTACGCTGTTAAATATGCCTCAAATTTTTATGGACCATTTAGAGATGCTGTAGGTTCAAAAAATTCCTTAAAAGGAGATAAAAAAAACTATCAAATGGATTTTAGAAATTCTAAAGAGTCATTAAGAGAGGTTGCTCTTGACATAAGTGAAGGAGCTGATTTTGTTATGATTAAACCAGGTCTTCCCTATCTAGATATTATTAAACTAATTAAAGATAATTTTAAAATACCAGTTTTTGCTTATCAAGTATCTGGTGAATATAGCTTAATAATGAATGGAATAAATAAAAAGATATTAAATGATGATGCTATATATGAAAGTCTCATATCATTAAAGAGAGCTGGAGCTAGTGCAATTGTAACCTATTTTGCTGATAGAATTGCTCATAAATTATAAATTTTAACTAAAAAAATTTTCTAAGATATTTCTAAATAAAGGAAATTTAAGACGATTAGGTATTATAAAATTTTCCATTAAAAGGTTTCTATTAAATGATAAAGATTTTTTAATATCATTATTAAAATTTTGTTTTACCTCATCTTCAAAACCTAGTTCCTTAATTAAAGATAATTCCCAATCTATGTATGAATCTATCCAATCATCAAATGATAAACTATTTAGCATTTTTTCAAATGAGCTATAAATTTTTTTATTTGTTTCTCTTTCAGGTAATAAAATTCTTAAAATAGATGTAGCAGACAGAATACAAACTGACTTTTTTTTATCATCAAAAAAAAAAGGAGCAATAGGTTTTAATAACTCTACATTAAAATATCCAGTTCTATTTTCATTTTTTGATTTCCAATTTAATAAAATTTTATTTCCGGTGATAAAGTTTCTTTTTTGTTTTCTGGATGACCCACCATAAACTAGACCCGTGTACTTTCCATGCTCGAAAGTAAAAGCTTCAATTATTATAGAATTTTCATCAAAATTACTCTTTGACAATAAATATCCTTCATCTTTCCAGTACATAATTAATTAATATTTTTATACTTTAAAAGTTTATATGCTGCATCTTGCTCGGCTTGCTGTTTTGAATTTCCTATACCAATAAAACGTTTACTATTTTTTATAGAAACAGAAATTTTATAAGTTGGATTATGCTTTGGTCCATCAGAAAAAACTAAACGATACGAGGGAAGTTTTTTATAATTTTTAAGTGAATGTTCTTGTAATTTGGTTTTCGAATCTAAAATTGTAATAGTGGATTTGTCAATATTTTTTTTCCAAATCTTGAGGATAAAATCTTTAACATAATTAAATCCTTGATCAATATATAAAGCTCCAATAAGTGCTTCACAACAATCACTAATAATCTTTTCATCTTTTTTATTAATTCTCCTTTTTTTATCTCCAACTAAAATATATTTATGTAAACCAATAGACCAACCTACCTCACAGCAAATCTTTCTATTAACAAGACTAGCAAACCTTTTGTCCAAAACTCCTTCACTTTCATCTGGATAAAGATCAAAAAGCTTTTTTGACAAAACTAAACCAATAACTCTATCACCAAGAAACTCAAGTTTTTCATTATTATTTTTTTGATTGGCACTTTTATGTGTTAAAGATAATTTTAATAAAGATTCTTTTTTAAATTTAATTTTTAAATCTTTTTGAAATTTATTAATATTTGTGATCATAGGATTTTTTTAAAGAAACGTTTAATTCTTATACTTTCATTCCAGTTCCAAAATTTAAAAATTGATCCCTTTTTTTTATCATTAGAAAAAAAGATAAATTGAGCTTTACCAACAAAATTATTAATATGAACATATCCAACAGATCCTAGAAAACGACTGTCTTTTGAACAATCCCTATTGTCACCCATAAAAAAATAACTATTTTTAGGAACTATAAATTTATCGCTATATATCATTGTTCCATCTTTTCTATATGAAGCTATATATTTTATTCCATTAGGAAGAGTTTCTTCAAACAAATTACTTTCTAAAATTTCATTTCCACAATATATATTTTTCGTTTCTGCTAACTTTATTTTCTTAACTTTCAAATTATTTATATATAGATCTTTATCAACGATTTGAATAATGTCTCCCGGTAAACCGATCAATCTTTTGATATAATCTGTTCTATTATCCTCTGGAGTTTTAAACACAATAACATCTCCTCTTTTGGGAAATTTTGTGAAAATTCTTTCATCTAAGACTCGTGGACTAAATGGAAAAGAATGTTGGCTATACCCATAAGAATATTTTGATACAAATAAACGATCACCAACTAATAAATTGGGTTCCATTGAAGATGAGGGAATATAAAAAGGTTGAAAAAAAAAACTTCTAATAAAAATAGCAATTAATAAAGCCAAAAGTAAAATTTTAACATTTTCTATAATTTTTTTTTTCATTAGTTATAAGATATTATCACTGTAGCTTGTGCCCAAGGCTCATCATCGGACAGCGACAAATATATAAAGTACTTTTTAGTCTTAATTTTTTTTTTTTAAAAAAGCATCAGTAGATCCACTTAACTTTATAGATGGTTTACCAAACTTATTATTCAATACTTCTATATTTTTAAAATCTATACCTTTTCTGATACCTGTACCCAATGCTTTGCTTAGAGCTTCTTTAGCAGCAAATCTTTTAGCATAGAATGCCGAAGAATTTTTTTTCTTTTCACAATAAATAATTTCATTTTTTGAAAATATTCTTTTTTTAAAAGCTTCACCATTTTTCCTTAATGATTTTTTCATTCTTTTAACATTGACAATATCTGTGCCTATACCAAAAATATTCATATTAACTTTTAATTATATTTTTAAACTTTTTAATTGAGCTTTTTAAACCAACGAATAGAGAATCTGAAATAATAAAATGACCAATATTAAGTTCAGAAATATATTTAATTTTTGAAATCGTGTAAGCCGATTTATAATTAAGTCCGTGTCCTGCGTGTGCTTCCATACCAATTTTTACAGCGTATGCTGCTGATTTTTTTATCTTTAAAAATTCTGATTGTGACCTTTTTCTTTTATTAAACAAATTACAATATTTTCCCGTATGAATTTCAACAGCGTCGGCACCAAGTATTTTTGAGGTTGTTATATCAAAAATTTTTGGTTCAACAAATAGAGAAACTCTTATTTTATTTTTTTTTAGTGAAATAATTATTTTTCTTAACAAATTTTTTTGGGAATAAAGATTTAATCCACCTTCAGTTGTGAGTTCTTTTCTTTTTTCTGGCACGATACAAACATAATCGGGTTTATATTTTTTTGCTATTTTTAACATTTCTCTTGTGGGAGCCATTTCTAAATTTAAAGGTATTTTTATTTTTTTTTTTATTGCTTTTAAATCACTCTCTTTAATGTGTCTTTTATCTTCTCTTAAATGAATAGTTATGGAATCTGCACCACTTTGTTCAGCTATCAAGGCAGCCTTCAAAGGTTCAGGGTAAATTTCACCTCTTGCATTTCTAATAGTAGCAACATGATCGATGTTTACACCAAGTCTTTTATTAATCATTTTACAAATTTCTACTACCAGGTTTATGCGGTTCTATTTTTTGAAGTTCTGAGGGAATTTCATTTTCTTTAAATGTTTTAATATCAATCTTGACCTGGGATATAATTTCACTTTTAATTAGTATATTACTATCAGATCTATCTATAATACATGCATAACCCAATAATTTAGAGTTATTTCTCTTTATTAAGTCAGCGCATTCTAAGGCTGATTTTCCTGTTGTAACTACGTCTTCAACAATAAGCACATTTGATTTTTTTGGAATTTTAAAACCTCTTCTTAATACTAACTCTCCATCGACTCTTTCACAAAAAATTGTTTCTACAGATAGTTGTCTTCCAACCTCGTATCCAACAACAATACCACCAACGGCTGGAGACAAAATAATATCAATTTTATCAAAAAACTTACGTATTTTTTCACATAATGAAGAACATATAATTTCTGCTTTATTTGGATGACTTAATAATTTAGCACATTGTACATATTGATCACTGTGCAAACCGGATGAAAGAATAAAATGACCCTCTAGTAATGCTTCAGTTTCTTTTAAAATTTTTAAAGATTCTTTGTAAGAGAGCATCCTTTTTCCTATGTCTTATTATCTTAAATTTATATTCTTTTAATTTTAGTTCAGTTATTAAATTTTTATAATTTTTTAAATCCTTAACTTGTATATCAAATATAAATTCTAAATAATCAGTCTTTTTAGCTATGATTTCCATATGTTTTATATTGTTTTGATGAAAACCAATTAAACTACTTACTTCACCAAGTTTTCCTGGAAGATTTGGTATTTTGATGCATAAACTGCTAAAATACATTTTTTCAGAATTTTCATTAGTATTTTTTCTATTTTGCCAATATTTTCTTATAGAGGCCCTAGCTTTACCTGTTTTTGTATAAGAGAGCCATTGAAGTGATGGGGAGGCGCTTTCTAATCCAAAAATATTAACTAGATCTCCATTTTTTAGAACACTTTGTAAAGGTGAGCCTCTTCCATTAATATCACAAGAAACTAATCTATCACCAATTTTTGTGTGTACTGCATAAGCAAAATCTATTGGCGTTGCTCCTCTAGGTAATTTAATAACCTCACCCTTTGGAGTAAAACAGAAAACATTATCTTGAAACATTTGAAGTTTTGTATATTCCAGAGAATGTTCTGTGTTATTTTCTTTTTCCATAATTTCTACTAGATCTCTTAGCCAATCATATTCTTTAAGGGCCAAATGACTTACTTTTTCAGAAGATTTATATATCCAATGTGATGCTATACCGCGTTCAGCAAAATCATGCATCTTTTGAGTTCTGATCTGTATTTCAATTCTTTCTTTGTTGGGGCCAATAACCGAAGTGTGAATAGATTTATAACTATTGATTTTTGGAGTTGATATATAATCTTTAAATTTTCCAGGAATAGCAGACCAGTTTGAATGAAAAAGTCCGAGCGTTTTATAACAAGTATCTATATCATCAACAATAACACGAAAACCAATAATATCTGTAAGTTGTTCAAGAGATACTCTTTTTGACTGCATTTTTCTCCAAATTGAAAAAGGAGTTTTTTCACGTCCAATTATTTTGGCTTGAACACTATTGTTTTTTAAAACTTCAATAAACTCTTTTGAAATTTCTTGAAAATTTTTTTCTCTAATTTCTTTATTTGTAGAAATTTTATCAACTACAAGATTTCTTGCTTCAGGATTCAGTTTTTGGAAAGATAAATCTTCAAGTTCATCACGTATGGAATTCATTCCCATTCTATCTGCAAGGGGCGCATATATTTCCATCGTTTCTTTTGCTTTTCTTATTCTTTTTTGTAAATCTGGAACAGAATTTAAAGTTCTCATATTATGTAGTCTGTCAGCTAATTTAACGAGCAATACTCTTATATCCTTTGAAGTAGCTAAAATAAGTTTCCTAAAATTTTCAGTTTTTGAATTAGACATAGCCTTACCCTCTAACTCAGATATTTTTGTAACACCCTCTACTAAGTCAGCTACTTCCTTACCAAATTCTTTCTCTACGGTTTCGTATGTTGCCTTTGTATCCTCAATAGTATCGTGTAATAAACCAGTAGTTATTGTTGCGCTATCAAGTTTTAAATCTGTTAAAATATCTGCAACAGCAATAGGATGTATGGTAAATGGTTCTCCAGAATCTCTCTTTTGGTCCTTATGGGCATTTAAAGCAAATGTGTAAGCTTTTGATAATGTTTCAGGATTAAAAAAACGATTATAAACTTTTACCTTTTTGATTAAATCTTTTTGATTTAACATATAAATATTATATCAAGATTTATTAACCTTTAATATAGAGTTCTTGTCCTCTTTTGGAAGTTTATCTATCAAGACACTTATAGACTCTTTAGTTTCAGGGTGTTTCCAATGAGGAAGTATTTCTTTAATTGGGTATAAAACAAAATTTCTATTAATAAGCTGAATGTGGGGCACTTTAAATTCTAAATCTTTATACTTAAAATTTATAATTTGACCTTTGTAATCAATTATATCTATATCACATGTGCGGGGATCATTTTTTTTTTTTCTCTTCCTTTCAAGAGACTCCTCAATAAAAATTAATACGGAGGCTAAATCTATCGGGGGAAGATCTGTTTCCATTTCAGCTATAATATTAATAAACTTAGGGTTTTTTTCATTAGGATATGAAGGAGATTCATAAAAACTAGATTTGCTTTTTAATTTAATTTTATATTTTTCTAGAGCAGAAACTGCTATCTCAATATTCTGAAATCTATCTCCAAAACTAGATGGTAAATTTGATCCTAAACCTAATAAAATCATTTTATATTAACTAGATCTTCTAAAAAATCTCGCTTTTTCTCTATTCCAATCGCGAGTTTTTTTAGTATGTCTTTTATCATACTCTTTTTTACCTTTTGCTACAGCAATTTCAACTTTTGCTTTTCCCTTTTTAAAATATAGTTTTGTTGGTATTAACGTAAAACCTTCTCTATTAATTCGTCCAATAAGTTTGTTAATTTCTTTTTTGTTTAAAAGTAACTTTCTGTTACGCAGTGGCTCATGGTCATTGTAACTCGACTCTTTATAGGATGACACATGTGAGTTTACTAAAAATATTTCACCATTATGATCGTATGCATATGCATCTGAAATATTTACTTTTCCTGTTCTGATTGATTTAATTTCTGAACTTTTAAGAACTATTCCAGCTTCAAAAAACTCTTTAAAAAAATAATTAAAAGCTGCTTTTCTATTTTTTGAAATTATCTTT
The DNA here is from genome assembly GCA_004213215.1 of Candidatus Pelagibacterales bacterium. Taxonomy (GTDB): domain Bacteria; phylum Pseudomonadota; class Alphaproteobacteria; order Pelagibacterales; family Pelagibacteraceae; genus AG-414-E02. The sequence continues at coordinate 30,567 of SHAO01000003.1, forward strand.
AAACCAGTTTTGGTTTTATGCTTCATTGTTTAATTAAACCAGCATTAACCATTGCAGATTTAACAACTTTCTTTGTTGGTTCTGTTATTTTAACAAGAGGAAGTCTTACATCATCTAAACAGAGTTTCAATAAACTTGCTGCATATTTTACTGGTGATGGATTGCTTTCTATAAATAAAGAATTATGAATAGGTTGTAAAAGTTTATCTAACTTTTCAGCTTCTTTTAAATCACTTTCCATTTTGGATACAGAAAGTTTTTGAAATTCTGAACATAGTTTTGGAGCAATATTGGCCGTAACACTAATAGATCCTACTCCACCACGTTTATTAAATTCAAAAGCATTATCATCATTGCCAGTTAATTGAATAAAATCATTTCCCATTTTTTCTTTTTGTTGATTTACTCTATCTAAAACTCCTGTTGCATCTTTTACACCAACGATATTTTTTAATTCAAAAAGTCTAGCCATAGTATCAACGTTCATATCAACAACTGATCTTGATGGTATATTATAAATAATTATTGGAATTCCACAGTTATCATTAATTGCTTTATAATGTTGGAACAAACCTTCTTGGGTAGGTTTGTTATAATAAGGTGTAACTACAAGTGCGCCATCGACTCCAGCTTTTTCTGCAAATTTTGTTAAAGATATTGCTTCACTTGTAGAGTTTGATCCTGTGCCTGCTATTATTTGAACTTTACCTTTTGCTTCTTTAACACATAACTCTATGACTCTCTCATGCTCTTCATGGCTTAAGGTTGGAGATTCTCCAGTTGTTCCTGCTGGCACAAGTCCTGAAGTGCCATTTTTTAAATGATGATGAATTAAAGAAATATAAGCTTCCTCATCAAGAGAATTATCCTTAAATGGTGTTATTAATGCTACATTTGATCCTTTAAACATAAATCTTTATAACATAAATTCATCTAATTTTTTATGAAGAAACTGTTTAAACATAAAGTATTATTTTTAGGTTTTTCTATAATTTTAACAGTAAATAGCGTAGCTGCTGCTGATAAATTAATCCCAAAAGCTAAACCAAAGCCGGATGAGGAAATAGTTTCACAGGTCAAACAAAAAAAACATATATATCCTAAAAAAAAGCCCGCAGAGAAGATAGAAAAAATCTCAAACGAAGTAATTGAAATTACTGATAACAATAAAGATTCGGTTGCTATATATCCTCAAAAAAAACCGATAGTTTTTAAAAAATCAATAGATAAAACGGTATCTAAATCATTAATACTATCTAAAAATGATTTTAAAATTGCAAAGGAAGTTTTTAAAGCTATAGATAAAAAAAAATGGCAAACAGCAATTAAACTTTCAAAAAAATCCAAAGATAAGAGTTTATTTAAACTGGTTTATTGGATCTATCTAAAAAAACCAACTAATTCTGCTAGTTTCTATGATTATTTAACTTTTATTAATAACAATCCTTATTACCCTAGGATCAATAGATTGAGATACCTAGCAGAACATAAAATCAATTTAAATAAAACTTCACCATCTGTAATAAAAAAATGGTTTGGCGATTTAGGCCCATTAAGTGATTTTGGAAAAATAAAACTTGGTGAAATTTATTTATTAGATGGAAATATAGAAAAAGGTTCTCAATTAATAAAGGAAGGCTGGATAAAAGCTAGACTTTCAAAAGCAGATTTAAAATATTTGAGAAAGAAGTATAAAAAAATAATTACTGTATCAGATAATATTGCAAGAGCGGATTGGCATGCTTGGGAAGGTAAACACTGGGATGTCCAAAGAATGCTAAGATATTTGCCTAAAGATGAAACAGCTTTATATAGAGCCAGACAATTACTAATGAGTAGATCTTATGGTGTTGATAACGCTATAGCAAAAATTCCAATTAGTTTAAAAAATGATATTGGTTTAAAATACGACAGATTAAAATGGCGTAGAAGAAGAGGTAGATTAGAAGGTTCGCTTGAAATTTTATTTAAAACACCTAATGATAAAAATAAATTAGTACGTCCTGACAAATGGTGGAAAGAAAGATCTATATTAACTCGCTCATTAATTTATAAAAAGAAATATGCATTAGCTTATAAAGTAAGTAGTAATCATTTTTTAGACGAGGGTCCTGAATACGCCGAAGCAGAATGGCTCTCAGGGTGGATAGCTTTAACATTTTTAAACGACCCAAATATGGCCTTACAACATTTTAAAAATTTTTATGATAACGTTGGTTATCCCATAAGTTTATCAAGGGGTTCTTATTGGATAGCTCGAACATATAAAAAAATTAACAATAAACAAAAATCTGATGAATGGTTCAAAGAATCTTCAAAATATCTTAATACTTACTATGGGCAATTAGCTTTTAATGAAATTAATAAAGAAAAACCTTTTACTCTTCAAGAAGAACCAGAAATCTCTAAGGATTATCAAAAAACATTTAATAAAAATTTATTGGTTAAGTCAGTACGTTTATTAAATGAGTTAGATAAAACAAAATATTCTAAAGATATACTTAAGCATTTAGCGCAACTAAATGTAGATGAGGGAAGTGAAATTTTAGCAGGTAAACTTGCAATAGAAATTGGAAGATATGATTATGCTATTCAAATTGCAAAAAAAGCTTCTTACGAAAAAAGATTTTTTAACAAAATAAACTATCCAATAATTGAAACACCAGGTATTGTTAATAAAAAAAGAATGCCAAAGCCTGAACTTGTTTTATCTGTCATAAGACAAGAAAGCGAGTTTGATTCAAAGGCTAACAGTTCTGCTGGTGCACAGGGCATGATGCAACTTATGACTTACACAGCTAAACTTGTTGCGAAACAAGCAAAACTTCCTTATTCAAAAAGTAAACTTAAAAGCGACCCTAGCTATAATATAAAATTAGGTTCTTACTATCTGTCTAGTTTGCTCGAAATTTATGAAGGTTCATATCCATTTGCATTAGCTGCATATAACGCTGGCCCTAAAAGAGTTAAGTATTGGAAAAAAATAAATGGAGACCCTCAGAAAGGAAAAATTAGTTATGTCGATTGGATTGAACTTATTAAATTTAAAGAGACAAGAAATTATGTTCAAAGAGTTTTGGAAAATATTAATGTGTATAGATATATGTTAAGCGGTAAGCCAATAATAATATACGATTTCTTTGAAGATAAACCTCATTATTAGTTTTTGGCGGAGAGGGAGGGATTCGAACCCTCGGTACATGTTTCCACGTACGGTCATTTAGCAAACGACTGGTTTAAACCACTCACCCACCTCTCCTACTAATGTATTTACCTTTATTTTAATTAGTTTTCAATTTATTGATAGCAGTAATAATGAATAAAAAAACGTTAAATGGAATTTTATATAGTGGCATTGGATCTTTTTGGTGGGGTGTAATTGGAGTTTTATACTTTAAATCAGTTTCTTTTATTAGTCCCCTAGAACTTACAATTCATAGAACTGTTTGGACAGCATTTATATTAATTTTTTCAATATCAATATATTCCCGCTGGGGTAAAGTCTTTAATATAATTAAAAATAAAGAAAAAACTTTATTATTAGTTTTAACAAGCATACTAATTGTTACTAATTGGTATACATGGATATATGCAGTCACCGTAAACAAACTTATTGATGCAGCTTTTGGTTATTATATTTTTCCAATACTAAGTGTTTTTTTAGGTATTTTATTTTTAAAAGAATCTCATAGTAAAATGAAGCTCTTTTCAGTTGGATTAGTAATAGTTGCTATAATTTTTTTGCTTTTAGATATTAAATCAACTCCATGGATAGGATTAATCGTTGCTTTAACGTGGAGCACATATACTTTAATAAGAAAAAAAATTAATATTCCCACTGACTTAGGTTTGTTTATTGAGAGTGCATTTATGACACCATTTGCTCTTATAATTTTTTATTTTATAACAAAAAATGGAAATAATTTTTTTGGGCAAAATGATTTAAGTTTATCAATATGGCTTTTTTTTGCTGGGGCAAACACTCTTATACCCTTAGCATTGTATCTTCACGGCTCTTCATTGGCCGGTTTAGGAGCAGCAGCTATGATTTTTTTCCTAGCTCCTTCAGGCCAATTTTTACTAGGTTATTTTTACTTTGGTGAAATGCTTGATGTTAATAAGTTAATAAGCTTCATTATTATTTGGATTGCTGTGGCAATTTATTTGAAAGATTTGGCTAAAGATAACTGATTTAAACTGCTATAAAATAACACTTTTATTATTATAAATATTAAATTATTTTAAAAAATATGAAAAAAAAGTATTCGATATTTTCTTTAATAAAAAACTCATTTAGCTACCATGAAAATTGGCAAAGAGCCTGGAGGGATCCTGAGCCCAAAAAAGAATACGATGCTATTATCGTTGGTGGCGGTGGACATGGTTTAGCTACTGCATATTATTTAGCAAAAGAACATAACTTAAAAAATATTGCTGTTGTTGAAAAAGGATGGATTGGTGGTGGTAACACCGGAAGAAATACTACTATAATAAGATCAAACTATCTTTGGGATGCAAGTGCAGGCCTCTATGATCATGCGTTAAAAATCTGGGAAAATTTATCTCAAGAGTTAAACTATAATGTCATGTTTAGTCAAAGAGGAGTTATGAATTTAGCTCATAATCAACATGATGTAAGAGAATTAAAAAGAAGAACCCATGCTAATAGACTTAATGGTATAGATTGTGAATGGCTTAATGTAGAGCAGGTAAAAAAATTCTGTCCTATTATTAATTGTTCTCCTAATATTCGTTACCCAGTTATGGGTAGTACATTACAAAGAAGAGCTGGGACAGCAAGACATGATGCAGTTGCTTGGGGTTATGCAAGAGGCGCTGATGGCATGGGAGTTGATATTATTCAAAATTGCGAAGTAAATGGAATAAAAAGAAACAAAGATTCAATTGAGGGAATAGAAACAACGAAGGGCTTTATTAAAACTAAAAAAGTTGGTGTTGTAGCGGCTGGACATTCTAGTGTAATTGCAAACATGGCGGGCCTAAGACTTCCTCTTGAAAGTAAGCCTTTACAAGCATTAGTTTCTGAACCAATAAAACCAATAATAGACACAGTTGTTATGTCTAATGCTGTTCACGCTTACGTAAGTCAATCAGACAAAGGTGAGCTTGTTATAGGAGCAGGAACAGATTCTTATATATCGTATACGCAAAAGGGTACTCATGAAGTTATTGAAGGTACTTTAAAAGCTATTTTAGAACTTTATCCAATTTTTAGTAGGCTTAGAATGCTTAGACAATGGGGTGGCGTTGTTGATATTTGCCCAGATGCAAGTCCCATAATAAGTAAAACTTCAATTAAAGGACTTTATTTTAATTGTGGATGGGGAACTGGTGGCTTTAAAGCTACTCCTGGATCAGGTCACTTGTTTGCTCATACTATAGCAAAAGACGAACCACATATCTTAAATGCAGCATTCAATATTAACAGATTTGTTAGCGGAGATCTCGTTGATGAACATGGAGCAGCAGCAGTAGCTCATTAATATGTTTATAATTAAATGTCCATATTGCGGAGAAAGAGATCACAATGAATTTAGCTATGGTGGGGAAGCCCATTTAGTAAGACCTAAACAACCAACTGAATTAAGCGATGATCAATGGGCCGAATACTTATTTATGAGAAAAAATATAAAAGGACTTCAATATGAAAGATGGAATCATTCTCACGGATGTAGACGCTGGTTCAATGCTGCTAGAGATACATCAAACGATAAAATACATTCCGTTTATAAAATTGGAGAAAAACCTACTAAATAATGACAAACAAATATAGATTATCTTCTGGTGGACAAATTAATAGAAGCGAAAATATTTCTTTTAAATTTAATGGAAAAACTCTGCACGGTTACAAAGGTGATACTTTAGCATCAGCTCTGTTAGCAAATGGTATTCATTTAGTTGGTAGAAGTTTTAAATATCATAGACCAAGAGGAATATTAACATCCGGCGTTGAAGAACCTAATGCCTTAGTTCAAATCATTAAAGATAAAGGTAAAACTGATCCTAATTTACGGGCTACCCAAATTGAAATTTATGAAGGTCTAAATGCAACAAGTCAAAATTGTTGGCCATCGGTTAATTTTGATTTAGGATCAGTTAATAATTTATTTTCTCGTATTATCCCCGCTGGTTTTTACTACAAAACTTTTATGTGGCCCGCGAGTCTATGGGAAAGTGTATATGAATATTTTATCAGAAGAGCAGCTGGTTTAGGAAAATCTCCTACAAAAAAAGATCCTGATATATATGATCATTGTTATTATCATTGTGAAGTCCTTATTGTTGGTGCCGGGCCAGCTGGATTAGTGGCAGCAAAAACAGCTTTAAATTCTGGAAAAAAAGTACTTTTAGTCGACGAAAGACCAAATTTTGGAGGAAATCTAAATTTTTCAAACAATGATTACAATAAAATAAATGAATTACTTCCATTTGAATGGATAAAAAAGATTTGTCTAGAATTACAAAATAATAAAAATATTAAAATATTAGATAGAACGAGTGTTGCCGCTTATCACAATTATAACTATTTAATCATGACACAAAATTTAACTGATCATTTACCTGATAAAGATAAAAAAGATAAAATAAGACAACGTTTGTGGAAAGTTAGAGCAAAAAAGGTAATTTTAGCAACAGGATCTATTGAAAGACCAATGGTTTTTGATTGTAATGATAGACCTGGAATAATGCTTTCTTCAGCAGTTAGAAAATATGCTAATACGTATGCTGTAAAATGCGGTAACAATATTAGTTTTTTTACAAATAATGATGATGCATACGAAACAGCGATAACTTTACATAACAAGGGTGTTAAAATTAAATCGATAATAGATATTAGAGAAAAATCAGAAGGAACACTACCAAAAAAATGTAAAGAACTAGGTATCGAAATACATTGGAAAAGTGCTGTAACTTATACAGAAGGATATAAAAAAATTAACAAAATACATGTAATGAAGTTATCAAAAGACAACAGCAGTGTTGTTGGAAATAAATTAAAAATAGATTGTGATTTATTATGTGTCTCCGGTGGTTATACACCAGCAGTGCATTTATTTACACAATCAGGTGGCAAGCTAGATTATAACGAAGAAAAACATTATTTTTTTCCTAAAAAAAGTAACCTTAGCCAGATATCTGTTGGTTCATGCAATGGGACTTTTGGATTAAAAAATATCATCTCAGAAACTCAAGAAAAGACTAGAGAATTTCTTAATATTAAAGAAAAAGAACAGTTTAATGTTTTAGAACCTAAAAGTGGAACTTTTGAAAACATATGGTTGATACCAAGTAGTAAAATTGCTGGAAAAACTAAATCTTTTGTTGATTATCAAAATGATTCTACAGCAAACGATATAAAACTTGCCCTCAGAGAAGGTTTTAAATCAATAGAACATGTAAAAAGATATACAACAACCGGAATGGCTACCGATCAAGGAAAAATTGCAAATATGCATGCATTAGGAATTGTATCTGAAATCACAAATACTAAACTAGGTGAATTAGGTACAACAACTTTTCGACCTCCCTACTCTCCAATAACCTTTGGTGCCCTTGTAGGAAGAAATGTTGGTCAATTTTTTGATATCACGAGAAAGACACCAATGCATGATTGGCACGAAAAAAATAATGCAAAATTTGAAGATGTTGGTCAATGGAAAAGAGCTTGGTATTACCCTTCGATTAATGAAAGTATGTATGATGCCGTTCAAAGAGAATCTAAAGCTGCTAGAACAAAAGCTGGGATTTTGGACGCCTCTACTTTAGGAAAAATTGACATCCAAGGAAGTGATGCCTCTGAGTTTTTAAATCGTGTTTATACAAATGCATGGAGTAAGCTGCCTATAGGAAAATGTAGATATGGTTTAATGCTTAATGAAGATGGAATGGTATATGACGATGGTGTTACAACACGTTTAAGTGAAAATCATTATGTAATGACTACCACAACAGGTGGCGCAGCTACTGTAATGGCTAAACTTGAAGACTTTCTACAAACAGAATGGCCTGAATTAAAAGTTTATTTAACTTCTGTAACTGATCATTTCGCGACTGTAAGTGTTTGTGGTCCTCATAGTAAAAAAATATTAGAAAAAGTAACACAAAATATC
>SHAO01000030.1 GCA_004213215.1 Candidatus Pelagibacterales bacterium
TGCGTGGGGAGAACGTACAAAACTGGCATATGTTTGGTTAACCAAATTTATGTCAGCAGTATATTGACCTTTACCTGTTAGAAATCTTTTGTCTTCTTTTCTTTCTACTTTTGATCCAATTAGATTTGACATTTTTTTATTCTCCTAAATTTTTGAAGCAGCATCTTTTACAGCTTCAACAATCCCCTGATAACCTGTGCATCTACAAATATTACCTTCTAACCAATCTCTTATTTCTTTATCACTAGGGTTTTTATTTTTTTTTAGTAAATCAATTGCGCTCATAACCATACCAGGAGTACAAAAACCACATTGTAAGCCATGATGTTTTTTAAATGATTCCTGCACTGGGTGTAAGACACCTTTTTTTGCTAAACCTTCAATTGTAGTGACTTCACTATCCTGACAATCAACTGCTAAAGTTGTACAGCTTTTAATAGAGTTTCCGTCTAAATGAACTACACAAGCTCCACATTGTGATGTGTCGCAACCTACGTGAGTCCCAGTTAAAGCTAATTTATCTCTTAAGAAATCTGACAAAAGAGTGCTATCGACTACCTCTTTTGAAATTTTTTTTCCGTTAACACTTATATTGATTACCGCCATTATTATCCCCCTTACAAAATAATACTGTGTAATATTTTTATTAGAACTTAATCAGAAGAATAGATCAACCAGAATTTAACGTGAAACAAAATAAAAAATTGCAACTAAGAGTAGTATTAAAATCGCAAGCGTTGTATATATGTACTTATTTAAAAAATTAGATTTAATTTCTTTAACTCTTTTTTCTTTAATTTGTTTTGTAGGTTCATCACCCACATTAATTATGGGTGCTACTAAATCTGAAAAACGTCCAAAAAAATAATCTGACATTTTTTTAGCAACACCATCAATTAATCTTGAACCTAGTTGAGCAATTTTACCTCCAACAATAACATTAACTTCATAAGTTAAGGTGGTAATGCCAGATTCTTCAATAAGCTTTATATCGGCAGTTCCGTTTGCAAACCCCACGGGCGAATTACCTTCTCCAGAAATAGTATAACTCTGATTTTCTATAATATTTGATAATTTTACTGTTCCATTAAAGGTCGCATTCATAGGTCCTATTTGATTGGTAGCTGTAGCATTAAAAATATGGTTACTTTCCTTCTCAAAAGATTCACAACCAGGAATGCATTGTTTTAAAATATTTGGGTCATTAAGCGCTTTCCAAACAGTTTCTTTTTTAACATTTAGCTTATAAGAACCAGAAAGTTTCATAATAAAAGAAATAGTATATAATAAAATCTATTATGAACGACACTACAAAAAAGGAATTGCAATCAGCCGCTTTTGATAGGTTAATACAACATTTACGAGAAAGAAAAGATGTACAAAATTTAGATTTAATGAATTTAGCAGGTTTTTGCAGAAATTGTTTATCTAAATGGTACCGTGAAGAAGCACAAAAAAAGGGAATAGAAATTTCAGATCTTGAGTCTAGAAAACATATTTACGGAATGCCATACGATGAATGGAAAAAAAAATATCAAAAATAGCTGCTAAACTATATTTTCAATTTTGTAAAAATTTTTTATTTTAGAATCCTTTGTATTCTTTATTATTGGTAAAAATAACCCAAGGACATAAAGAAGAATAATAATCAATGAAACGATAAGCATAGCTCGTACACCATTTAATTTCATAAAAATTATTTTTCCTTAATTCTTGGAAATAATTCAACAAAGTTACAGGGCTTATGGTTAATATCTAGCTGATATTTTAGAATTCCTTCCCAAGCATCAGTCACACCCCCCGAAGATCCTGGAAGAGCAAATATATATTTACCGTTGGCTAATACAGCGCAAGCTCTTGATTGCATAGCTGATGTTCCAACTGTTTTATAACTTAGCTCTCTAAACAATTCACCAAACCCTGGTATTTCTTTATCAGCTATATCTTTTAAGGCTTCTGGAGTTATATCTCGACCCGTGAGTCCTGTACCTCCAGTAGTGATAATGACATCTATATTTTCTTTTTTAGTCCAATTTAATAAAATTTTTATTATTTCATCTTTTTCATCTTTGACTATTTTTCTATCAATTAATTTGTGATTTTGTTCTTTTATTTTTTTCACCAAAATTGCACCTGATTTATCAGTATCAATAGTTCTTGTATCAGTTACTGTTAACAAAGCTATATTTACTTGCATAAATTTTCTATAAGATAATTAATCATGAGTTTGTTAGCAATATTATTTTTAGTCACAGCAGTTTTGTATTCTAGCGTTGGTTTTGGTGGTGGTTCAACTTATCTAGCCTTACTTTTAATTTGGGGAATGCCATATTTTATATTCCCTGTAATAGCCTTATCATGCAATATTATTGTTGTTTCAGGAAATTGTTATAATTATATAAAATCAGGTAATTTAAACATAAAAGCTTTATTTCCATACTTAGTTGGTTCAGTTCCTTTAGCCTATATAGGCGGGTCTTTACCTATCGAAAAGAAACTATTCGAAATACTATTATTTTTAACTTTGTCTATAGCGGGAATTCTGCTTTTATTTAATTTTAAATCCTACAGTGCTAGAGAAGAAGATTATAGAAAAATTCCTCTGTTCGTTTCTATTTTAATCGGCGGAATAATAGGATTTATATCGGGTGTCGTAGGTATTGGAGGTGGGATATTCTTAAGCCCAGTTTTATTTTTAATAAGAGCAGCGAAACCAAAAAAAATTGTAACAATAGCTTCATTATTTATTTTAATTAATTCAATGTCTGGAATAATTGGTCAATTAACAAAAAATAATGTTTTAGGTGAATTATTAAATTTTTGGTATTTAATAGCTGCAGTTTTTATAGGAGGTCAAATAGGTAATTTTTTAAATTTAAAAATTCTTCCAGTTCGTATCTTAGCTTTATTGACAGCTTTATTAGTTCTTTTTATTGCGATCAGGATGAGCTTTCGTTTATTTTAGATTTAGTAATCATGCAGTGTAGGATACATTCTAAAAGTAAATGGTATTTTAATTGGATTAATTAATTTATTTACATTATTCGAAAGCATAAAGTTTCCTAATCTTGCGTATGATAAATATTGGACGCTGGTTTTTTGAAGAAACCAATATGCTGTATACCTTTCAATTATATGAGCAGGAAGTCTTGTGTTTTTACCTTTGCACAGATCATTTTTTAAACAATAGTCGAGACATTTATGCATGAAAGGAAATACTTTTTCGCAATATTTTTTAAAAATATTTGCTTTGGTTATAAACATTGCTAGGACACACAATTTGTTTCCATTAAGATATTTTATAAATTTATCTGCATCATCATTATCTAAAAATTTTGCGCAATTTTCTAAAATATTTTGACCATGCACATTTTCAAACTGTTGAAGAACAGTATCTTTTTTTAAAAATGTTGGCTGAAGTTGAATAGCTTCACAATTTAAGAAAATTGGATTATTAGGTTTTAGCAGGTTTGTGTACAAGCTTTTAGAAGAAAATTTTTGTTTTTTATTAAAAGCATTATTTAACCAAAGTTTTCTGTAATGACAATTGCCTATCCAATCAGCATCTTTTGCATTGTTAAGTCTATTCTTCCAAATCCAATAAATACCGGTCCATTCTGAGAAATATTTATTTAGATCAGCAATATTTTCACCATTTTTTTCATTTAACCAATGTTTGGGAAAATTACCATCACCAAGTCCCAAAGGTTTTATATATGGTGGAAGTTTATCAAGTATATCAAAATATTGAATTGATGTGCAATAAATTTTTAAATTGATCATAATTTTTTTTAATTTTTAATATTAAACATTTTTTTTAATATGAATAAAAAATTTAAATATAACAAGATTTTTTTATTTTTTAAAAAGTAAGATGAATTTTTTTTATAAATAATATTAGTAGATTCTAATCTTTTAATTCTTTCTTCAAATATGTGGTGTGAATTATATTTTTTTATTATATTTTTTTTATTTATTCCAGGCTTCAAACGTATTATTCGTAATAGTGTTAATTGCAAGCTGCTAATAGGTGTTTGCACTAAGCACATAAAAATAAAGGAATTGCATAGGTAAGCAAATATTAAATAAAAGATTTGTTGAGAGTTAAGATATTGATTAAATTTATAAATAATAATTAAATTTAACGAAAACATGATGAAAAAAGAAATTATCAAATTTGATAAATATTTTTGGTTTGAAAAAAATTGAAAGAATAAAAATACAATACTCGAAAACAAAACTGAAACAAAAGGTAAAAAGATTATATAAACTGATAATTTAGTAAGCATCAGACTTTAATCTGTAAAATCTTTTAATTACATCTAAAAAAATAAGCATTTTTTCCGCGTTTTTGGTTACTACAAATCCTCTTTTATAAAATTTTATCAAATTTGAAGAAATATTAATTTTTAATCTTTTTTCAACAGCCTTACCAACTCTACTTTTTAAAAAAGATTTTTTTAATTTTTTTTTATTATTTATTTTTCTATCAGAAATTAGATGAATTATTTCAGTCGCAGGGCCATGATTAATTATTCCTGGCATTAAAAACCAGAAGCATATTACTACTAAATTAATGTTTATTAAGTTCATTAAAAAATCCATTGATGATGAATAGAATCCAACAAAAAGAGAAATAGCAACAATAAATAAAACGATAGAAAATTTATTAAGGTTTATTTTAAAAGATCTATATAAGAGGATCTGTAAAAAAAAATAAATTAAAAAAATAACTACAAAATCTAATATTACTTGCATATGAAAAATATTAATATTAAAACCAGTATATATTGAAATTTTAAAAAATATAATGAAATCAGCAATATTAATAGAAAGCAATAAACCATTAGTAATAGCAGACATAGATTTGCCAAAAAAAATAGACTTCGGACAAGTTTTGGTAAGAGTGTGTTATAGTGGTTTGTGTGGAGCTCAAATAAATGAAATTGAGGCAGTCAAAGGTAAAGATAAATTTCTGCCCCATCTTTTAGGACACGAAGGATCTGGTGTTGTAGAAAAAATAGGAGATGGCGTAACTACAGTAAAACCTGGGGACCATGTTGTTCTACATTGGAGAAAAAGTTCAGGGATGCAAAGTTTTACTCCAAAATATTCTTGGAATGGAAAACAAGTAAATGCTGGGTGGGTTACCACATTTAACGAAAAAACTGTGGTTTCTGAAAACAGGTTAACAGTAATACCAAAAGATTTTAGCTTACGAACTGCTGCATTATTTGGTTGTGTAATTACGTCGGGATTTGGAGCCGTAAATAATGATGCAAAAGTTAAAATCGGTCAATCAGTTTTGATTTTTGGTATAGGAGGTATGGGGCTTAGCATAGCTTGCGCCGCATCCCTAGTATCCGCTTTCCCAATAGTTGGAGTGGATATTCATAAAGATAAAATAGAGATGGGAAAAGAATTTGGATTAACACATGGTATAGAATCAAATTCAAGTAATATTAAAGAAAAAATTAAAGATATTTTTGGCAATAAAGGTCCTGATATAATTTTTGAAACAACAGGCAATTCTAAAGTTATGGAGCAAGCCTATGAAACAACACCAAATGATGGGAAAACTATTTTTGTTGGTGTGCCTGATAAAAAAATTTCTATCTATTCTCTGCCTTTAGCTTTTGACAAAATATTAGAGGTCTCTCACGGAGGAAACTCTATTCCCGATAAAGATATTCCTCGTTATATTCGTTTAATAAAAAATAAGAAAATTAATTTAGAAAAATTAATTACTCATGAATTTGATTTATCAGAGATAAACAAGGCAATAGATTTATTTAGAAGTGGAAAAGCTGGACGCATTATTCTAAGAATTAGCAAAGAAAATTAAATTTATGGGAAGTCATTTTGATATAGGTTATTTTAAAAAACCAGTTAAGGTAAGAGCTAAAGTCGCAAAAGAAAGAACCGTCGTTAATAAAATGTATGCCTGGCAGCTTGGTAAAGAATATTATGACGGTAAAAGACTTAATGGATATGGTGGATTTAAATATGATGGGAGATGGAAAAAATTACTTCCCAAAATAATAAAAAAATATCGACTAACAAAAAAATCTAAGGTTTTAGACCTGGGTTGCAAAAAAGGTTTTTTATTGAAAGATTTAAATATATTGATTCCAGGAATAAAGTCTTATGGAATAGAAAATCACACTTATGCTTTAAAAAAAGCTGTTAAGTGTAAAAGTAAATTGATTTTATCAGATTATTATAAAATTCCATTTAAAAATAAATATTTTGATTTTGTAATAGCTTTTAATTCACTTTACATGCAAAATCTTGGTGATGTTATAAAATCATTAAAAGAAATAGAGCGTGTTTCAAAAAGAAGTTATATAGTTTTAGCATCTGGAGAAAATGATCATGAACGAAATAAATTTTATAGATGGACTCTTATAGGAACAAGCATTCTTTTAAAAAAAGAATGGAAAACTTTGTTTAAAAAAATAAAATTTAAAGGTGATTACTACTTTTCATCTGCTAAATCTTTGGGTGTGTAATTAGATATGCAACAAATGATAGCAATTTTAAGTTTCTAACATGCAAAAGGGAAATAGTTTCTATTGTAATAATGTAGTTTATAAACCTTGGGGTTATGAATATGTTATATATAACAACGCTAACCGTTTAGCTGTTACATTTTTAAAAATAAATCCTGGTCATAAAACTTCATTGCACTGCCACCCTAAAAAGAAAACAGGTTTTATTATCCTTAGCGGAAAAGCACGGGTACAAATAGGAATTTACAAAGAAAATAATAGAAACTACGGCCCTTTATCAAGATTGGTTTTTAGGCCCGGATTATTTCATTCAATTAAGGCTAATTCAAAAAAAGATCTCTACGCACTAGAATTTGAAACTCCTTTTATTAAAAAAGATCTAGTAAGATTTAGGGATGATTATGGAAGACAATCTAAGCGTTATGAAGGTAAAAAATTTACGAAAAAAATAGAATCAAGCTTTATAAAATTTAAAAAACCAAAAATAGGAAAAAGACAAAAATATAATTTTAAAAATTTAGAGATTTCCTTAGAGGTCAGAAAAAATTTGAAAAATTTAGTTAACCGAGATGATAAGACAACATCAGCAATTTTGGATGGTAAGATTATTGATGATAAAGGTCAAAACGTAATTTCATATGGTGAAATTGTAAAAACAAGCACATTAAGAATTTTGTCAGACGTGTTTAAAATAAAAAAACCATTAACAATTTTACGAGTAGAAAAGAAAAAATGAAACTTTCAGATTTTGTGATAAAATTTTTGGAGAATAAAAAAATTGATACAGTATTTACAGTTAGCGGTGGAGGATCAATTTTTTTATGTGATGCTTTGTACAAAGCTAAAAAGATAAAATATATTGCATGCCATCATGAACAAGCTGTATCTTATGCAGCAGAAAGTTACTCAAGAATTAAAAACAAACCTGGGGCAGCAATTGTTACAACAGGTCCTGGAGGAACCAATACTACATCCGGTGTAGCAGCATGTTGGATTGATTCTATTCCAACAATATTTATTTCTGGTCAGGTCTTTTTAAATCAAACAATAGGTAATTCAAGATTGAGACAAGTAGGAGTTCAAGAATTTGATATAGTAAGTATGGTCAAATCTTGCACAAAATATTCGGTCATTATAAAAAAACCAGAAGAAATTAAATATCATCTCGAAAAGGCCTATTATATTTCTACCGAAGGAAGGCCCGGACCAGTTTGGATAGATATACCTGCTAATATACAAAATGCTGAAATTAATCCAAAAATACTAAAGAGTTTCAAACCTAAAATTAAAACTAAAAATAGTCGCACTCTTAATAATAAAATTAAAAAAATTGCGGAATTATTTTTAAAGTATGATCGACCACTTCTTCACATTGGGCACGGAGTAAGAATATCACGAGGGCAAAAATATTTAAGAAAAATAATTAACAAATATAAGATTCCCTTTGCTCTTACATGGAATGCTACAGATTTAATTGAATCTAATCATTCATCGTATGTTGGGAGACCAGGAGCTTTTGCAGAAAGAGGTTCAAACTTTATAGTCCAAAACTGTAATTTTTATATTTCTATTGGTACACGTCTACCATTTATGGTTACAGGATATAATTCAAAAGATTTTGCAAGAAATGCTAAAAAGATAATGGTCGATATAGACAACCATGAATTAAAAAAAAGTAGGGTAGCCATAGATGAAAAAATTAATTGTGATGCAAGTTATTTTTTAAAAACTTTAATGAAATATTTACCAAAAAAGATTAGCTTGTCTAAAGAATGGCTTTCCTACTGTAGAAATGTCAGAAAAAAATATCCTATAGTTTTGAAAGAATTTAAAAAACAGAAAAAATTTGTAAATTCCTATTATTTTGTAGATATCTTATCAGATGTTTTAAAAAATAATGATGTGATAGTTACTGATATGGGCTTGTCTTTTGTAGGAACTCACCAAACTTTTAAAATTAAAAAAGGACAAAAACTTTATACCAATTCAGGTCACGCCCCAATGGGCTGGGGTTTGCCAGCGGCCGTTGGTGCATGTTATGCATTAAAAAAACGAAGAGTAATTTGTTTATCGGGAGAAGGTGGTTTGCAAATGAATATTCAAGAATTGGCAACTGTTATGCATAACAAATTACCAATAAAGATTTTTATATATAATAATGGAGGTTATTTAACTATAAAACAAACTCAACAGCTGGGTTTTAATAATAGAATAATGGGTTCTAATTCAAAAAGTGGTATATCTTTTCCAAACTATGAAAAAATAGCAGCATCGCATAAAATAAAATACACAAAAATTTTAAGTAACAAAAATTTGAAAAAGAAATTGAGTAAGGTTTTGGTAGGCAATAAACCAATAATATGTGAATTGATGATGGATCACAACCAAGAGCAGATGCCGAAAGCTATTAACAAAAGAATTCCTGGTGGTAAAACTGTAGCTACAAAATATGAAGATATGTATCCTTTTTTGTCGAAAAAAGAATTAAATAGCAATAATTACGAAAATTAATATAAAAAGAGAAATATGGTAAAATCTTTAGTTACTGGTGGAGCTGGATTTATAGGCAGCAATCTTGTCGATCAATTAGTAAAAAAAAAACATAAGGTTATTGTTTTAGATAATTTTAGTACTGGTAGAAGATCAAATTTATCACATCATAGAAAGAAAACTGTAAAAGTTGTAAAAGTTGATATTTCAAATAACAAACGCCTAGATAAATATTTTAACGGTGTAGACTATGTTTTTCATTTAGCTGGAATTGCAGATATTGTACCAAGCATTGAAAATCCTAATAAATATTTCAAATCTAATGTAGTTGGAACTCTAAATGTTGTTCAAGCAGCAAAAAATTCAAAAATTAAAAAATTTATATATGCAGCTTCAGCTAGCTGTTATGGATTACCTAATAAATTTCCAATTAAAGAGAATGCAAAAATAAAACCCATGTATCCGTATGCATTTACAAAGTGGCAAGCCGAAGAACTAGTTATGCATTGGACAAAAATATATAATTTTCCAGCTATCTCTATTCGATTTTTTAATGCTTACGGCCCGCGATCAAGAACATCAGGCGCTTATGGAGCAGTATTTGGAGTTTTTTTAGCACAAAAGTTAGCAAACAAACCTCTAACAATAGTTGGTGATGGAAATCAAACAAGAGATTTTATACACGTATATGATTTAGTTAATGGAATTATTAAAGCTGCTTTATCGAATAAAGTAGGAAAAATTTATAATATCGGAGGAGGAAAAGAGATTAAAGTGAATAAGTTAACAAAACTTATTGGAGGAAAAAAAGTCCATATTCCAAAAAGACCTGGCGAACCAAGCAGATCATTAGCAGATATTTCTAAAATTAAAAAAGATCTTAATTGGAAACCAAAGATTAAAATAGAAGAAGGAGTAAAAAATCTTCTAAGTATAATTCATTATTGGAAAAATGCTCCTGTTTGGACACCTAAAAGTATAAAAAAAGAAACAAGAACATGGTTTAAACTGTTAGGAGAAAAATAAATATTTTTTACTTATGAAAAAAATTGTTTCGACTAAAATTTTGTCAAAAGTTATTTCAAAACTGAAAGCAAAGGGGAAAAAAATTGTTCTTTGTCATGGTGTGTTTGATTTATTGCATATAGGACATATAAAACATTTCAAAGAAGCCAAGACCCATGGAGATATTTTAATAGTTACTGTAACTCAAGATAAATATGTGAACAAAGGACCAAATAGACCCATTTTCTCACTCAACACAAGAATGGAATCTGTGGCTGCTTTAAAAGATGTTGATTATGTTGCGCCCAACACATTCGTCAATGCAGCACATTTAATTAAAATGTTAAAACCAAATATTTACTGCAAAGGAAAAGACTATAAGAATTATAATTTAGATATTACTGACCAAATTAAAAAAGAAGCTTCTGCTGTAAAAAGTGTTGGTGGTAAGATTATACATACAAAAACAGAATTATTTAGTTCAAGTAAAATTATAAATGAAACTAGCTTTAATTTGTCAAAAGAGCAAAAAATTTTTTTAAATAGCATTAAAAAGAAAAAAGAATTTAATTCTGATAGTAAAATTTTAAACACTATGAATTCATTTTCAAATCTTAAAGTTTTAGTAATTGGAGAAACCATAATTGACGAATATGTTTATTGTGAAGCCCTGGGCAAATCTGGTAAGGAGCCTATATTAGTTTTACGAGATATGTATAAAGAAAGATACTTAGGAGGAACAGCGGCGATAGCTAAAAATTTATCCAGTTTCTGTAAACAGGTGACCCTTTTAACTAATATTGGGCAAAAAAGTGAAGAAGAACACTTTATTAAAAAAAACCTTCAAAAAAATATCAAAACAGTTTTTTTAAGAAAGAAAAAATCTCCAACTATTACAAAAAAGAGATTTATCGAACATATCAATAAAACTAAAATTTTTGGTGTCTACACTCTTAATGATCAACCTCTTGATTCAATGCAAGAAAAAATATTCAACAAAAAAGTACTAAAATATGTTAATAGCCATGATCTAGTTATTGTATCTGATTATGGGCACGGATTAATATCTGCAAACACCGCTGAATCAATTGTTAAAAAATCAAGGTTTGCGGCCGTTAATACTCAGCTAAATTCTTCAAATTTGGGATTCCATGTAATTTCTAAATATCTTGGTGCTAATTTAATTACAATTAATGAGACTGAAATGCATCACGAATTAAGAAATAGGACAGAAGATAGAGCGTCGCTTATTAAAAAACTTTCAAAAAAACTTAAATCCAATTATACACATGTTACTTGTGGTGAAGATGGATCTTCAATTTATAATTATACTACAAATGAAATACTAAGTTGTCCTGCGTTTGCAAGCAAAGTTATAGATAAAGTGGGAACCGGAGACTCGATGTTAGCAATATTGGCTATAAGCTTATATAAAAAAATTGATGTAAAATTTTCAATGTTTTTGTCCGCACTTGTAGCCGCTCATAATATACAAGATATGGCTAACAAAACATCCTATAATAAAAGTTATATTACTAGAGCAGTGCAATCTTATTTGAAATAAAAAATATATAGAGTAAAAAAAAACCAGTATTTTTTTATGGAATTTAAATCAATATTTATAACCGGTGGAGCAGGGTATGTTGGCAGCAGTCTTGTTCCTGATTTGTTGAAAAAAAATTATAAAGTTACTGTTTACGACATAATGTACTTTGGAGATAATTTTTTACCAAAAGATCATCCTAATTTAACAATCATAAAAGGAGATATAAGAGATAGCGATAAGATTAAAAAAGCCTGCGAAGGATATGATGTGTTCATAAACTTGGCGTGTATATCCAATGACTCAAGTTTTGAACTAGATGAAAATTTATCTAAAAGCATAAATTTTGATGCTTTTGAACCCATGATTATATCAGCAAAAGAATCTGGAATTAAGAGATTCATATACGCTTCTACAAGTTCAGTTTATGGAGTTTCAAAAGAAAAAAATGTGACAGAAGAACATCCTCTTATTCCATTAACACTTTACAATAAGTTTAAGGGTATGTGCGAACCTTTGTTGTTTAAACATACAAGTAGAAATTTTTCAGGAGTAGTTTTTAGACCAGCAACAGTTTGTGGTTATGCGCCTAGGCAACGATTAGATTTGACGGTGAATATTCTTACAAATTTTGCAGTTAATAAAAATGAAATTAAAGTTTTTGGAGGAGATCAATTAAGACCAAATTTACACATCAAAGATTATTGTGAAGCTGTAGAGCTTTTAATAACTGCAGAAAAAAATAAAATTGAAAATCAAATTTTTAATGTAGGTTATCAAAATATGTCTATTAATGAAATTGCAAAATTAGTTAAAGAAGTAGTTGAAAAAGAGTATCCAGATAAAGAAAAAATTAAAATTACAAAGACATCAAGTACTGATAATAGATCTTACCATATTAATTCTGAAAAGATTAAAAAAAGTTTAGGGTTTGAGCCGAAAAGATCAATTTCAATGGCGATAAAAGATCTTTGTGAAGCTTTTAAAGAAGGAAAAATTACTGATTCTTTTGAAAATGATTTTTATTTCAATGTCAACAGACTAAAAAGACTTAATGCAAAATAATAAAATTATATTATTAAAAATTAGATTTTTTAACTTCTCTTAATAGATTATATTTTTTTTTAATAAATTTTAAATTCGATCTCTTCGCAGCAATCATATCTATCTTTTTGTCACCTATCATAACGCTTTTACTTAGGTCAATATTCCATTTTCTGACTGCTTTTAATATCATTCCAGGATTAGGTTTTCGTAAATAACTATTTTTCCTATATTTCTCGTTTCCATATTTTGGATGGTAAGGACAATAAAAAAAATCGTGAATTTTACAATTTATCTTTTTAAGATCTTTATTAATTTTATCATGCAGTTTTTTGATATCATTTTCGGAATATAATCCTCTCGCAACGCCCGATTGGTTTGTAATAACGATTATTAAATATTTTTTATTATAAGCATATTTAATTGCTTTTTTTACATATTTAAGCCAAACAAAATTTTTTGTTGAGAAGACATAGCCATAGTTTTTATTAATTACCCCATCTCTATCCAAAAATAGTGCTTTATTTTTTATTTTCATGAAAATTATAAAATAATTTACAATATTATCATTGTTTTATATCAATTTGCTTTGATATAAAGTAATCAAAAAAATAAATAATAATGTCACTTCAGCGAAATATTAATAAATACTGGGATTATTTAGAGAAAAAATATCCAAGTCCAAGATATGTTGGAAAAGTTAAATGCATGGAATTTAAAGATTTAAAAAAAGCCGTCAATAATAAGAATGAAAATTATATAAAAAAATTAATTAAAAATATGTATGTAAAAAAAGAAGCTTATATTGTAAGAAATTCTGGATCAAAAAAACTTAAAAAAACAATTATAGATTTAGCGAACCATTATAAAAAAACTAGAAAGGCAAATTTTTTTAAAATGAGAGATGGAACTCCTAACTTTCATAGAGTTATAGATAAAAATATAACTAAAAAGTATAACTTGTTTGCAATTAGACATTCTTTTTATTTTTATAATTGGAACATCAGGAGTAAATTAGAAAAAAATTTAAAAGATGGTGTATATAAACATTGGAGGTACGTTAAGTGTCTAGCCGGCAATAATAAAAATCAATTTGAAAGAAACATACCTAGCGACAATCAAATAGATAGATTGCAAATAATAAGATATCCAGCTGGTGGTGGCGAACTTAGATCTCATGTTGATCCGAGAAAAAATCAAAGAATAGTATCGGGATTAATAATGAGTAAAATTGGCGAAGATTTTGCTAAAGGAGGTTTTTATTTTAAATCTTCAAGAACTAAAAAAAAATATATAGAAAAAAAATTAGAATTAGGAGATGCAGTTTTGTTTTATGGTTCAATTGTTCATGGTGTAGATAAAGTTGATCCACATGAAAAACTTGTATGGAAAAGTAATAAAGGAAGATGGTTTATCGGAATGTTTGTTAATGATAGCGATCATGTTCGTGATAGAGTAACCCCAAAAGATGTGAGCACAAGAACAGAAACAAAACATTAAAAAAATAACTATATGAATAAAGCAATTATTATTTCTGGAAACTTAGCTCAAGATCATGAGTTTATTTATCCTTATTATAGACTCTTAGAAGAAGGGTTTAAGGTTGACGTTTGTCTTTTGGAAGGAAAACCTGTACAGGGAATATTGGGTACTAAGATTCCTCCAAACAAAGACCAACAGATAAAAAAAATTGAAGATGTTTTAGTAGATGACTACAAGGTTTTAGTTTTGCCTGGTGGAGTTAAAGCTATGGAAAAAGTTAGACAAGAAAAAAAAATAATAAGTTTTATATCTGAATTTAATAAAACACAGAAAGTAATCGCATGCATTTGTAGTGGTGCGCAGTTATTAATATCAGCACAAGTTGTAAAAGGAAGAAAAATTGCAGGTTATTATAGCATGAAAGATGATTTGATTAATGCAGGAGCTGTTTATACTGACTTACCTGCAGTAGTTGATGCAAATATTGTTACTACAGCCCATTATAAAGATATGGGCCCCTGGATGAAAGAGGTAATAAAAAAAATTAAATAATATTTTTAATTTACTATTAAATTATAGTGTCATATTTAAATTTAGATAAAGAGTTTTTGGGAAAAAAAGTAATTGTTACAGGTGCATCCAAAGGCTTAGGTGCTTTGATCTGCGAGTCCCTTGCTGAAAGAGGAGCTTGTATTGCAATGATATCTCGTTCAAAAAAAGAAATGGATGTCTTAAAAAATAGATTAAATAATCCATCAAATCACATTTCAATTAAAGTTGACCTGCTTAAAAATAGCAC
>SHAO01000031.1 GCA_004213215.1 Candidatus Pelagibacterales bacterium
GATCAACATTAGGGTTTCTTTTAGATAGTTGGTTTGGTACTAAACCGTTATTAATAATTTGTTTTTTTTTTATGGGTGTGGCTGCTGGTATATTAAATGTGTTCAGATCAGCAAAAAACATGCATAAAAAATTATTAAAATAAAGGAATTAAAATGGCCCTAAATCCAATGCACCAATTTGAAGTTTATAAAATAGGACCTGAAATAAACTTTGGCAACATAAATCTCTCTTTTACCAACGCAAGTCTTTTTATGCTTATAAGTGCAACATTGGTTTTATCTTTATTATTTTTTGGAACAAAAAAAAAATCCTTAATACCTTCCAAAATACAATTGATAACTGAAATGAGTTACACTTTTGTTGCGAAAATGATAAATGATACTGTCGGCTCTAACGCTAAAGCTTTTTTTCCATTTATATTTACTCTATTTATGTTTGTTTTATTTTGTAATATGGTTGGAATGTTGCCATATTCATTTACAGTTACAAGTCATATTATTGTTACTTTTATGCTTGCGGCAATCGTTTTTGTGGGAGTTACAATAATAGGGTTTGTAAAACATGGAATAAAATACCTTGAACTCTTTGTTCCAAAAGGTGTTCCAATTGTACTTTTGCCTTTAATAATTATTATTGAGATTATATCTTATTTATCAAGACCAGTTAGTTTATCAGTGCGATTATTTGCAAATATGATGGCTGGTCACACCATGCTAAAAGTATTTGGTGGTTTTGTAATAAGTTTGGGATTGCTGGGTGGATGGCTACCACTTGGTTTTTCTGTTGCACTAACTGGACTTGAACTACTTGTTGCTTTCCTTCAAGCCTATGTTTTTGCAATTTTAACATGCATTTACTTAAATGATGCATTAAATTTACACCATTAACAAAGGAGGAAAAATGGAGTTAGAAGCAGCTAAAATGATAGGAGCAGGTCTTGCGGCAATTGCTCTAGCAGGAGCCGGAGTAGGCATTGGGCTTATATTCGGAAATTATTTGTCAGGTGCTATGCGAAATCCGTCAGCAGCTCAAAAACAGTTTCCAAACTTACTTTTGGGATTTGCTTTAGCAGAAGCTACTGGTTTATTCGGGTTGGTTGTAGCATTAATAATTTTATTTGCATTTTAATAAATAAAATTAATATTATGAGAAGTTTTTACTTCGCTTTATGCGTTGTATGGATTGTACACGCAAACCAGGCTATGAGTTCTGAAGCTGGAATGCCTCAGCTAAATACAGAATATTGGGTAGCTCAGGTATTTTGGCTATCAGTAATTTTTTCTGTTTTATATCTTATTATTTGGAAAATATTTTTACCAAGAATCACTTATAGCATTGAAAATAGAAAATCTAGATTAGTAAATGATCTTGATCAAGTTCAGAAACTGAAAGAAGATTCTGAGAAAAAACTTAATGAGTACAATTTAATAATAGAAAAATCAAAAAAAGATGCAAAAAAAATAATTGAAGATAATCAAAAAAAACTTGATCGAGATATTGAAAATAAAAAGAAAAAATTTAATGAAGAAATAGAAAAGGAGTTATCTGCAGCTGAAAATGAGATTAAAGATTTAAAAAAATCTTCTATTTCAAATATCAACCATATAGCAGAGGAAACTACTGCTGAAATAATAAAGCAAATTGTTAATACTGAAGTTAATAAAAGTAGTGTTTCTGCTATTGTTAATGACATTACGAAAAAAGAAATGGAAAAAAATACATGACAATAGACGCAACTTTTTGGGTCGCAGTATCTTTCTTTATTTTTTTTGGAATTCTAATCTATTTAAAAATACCACAAAAAATAAATAATTTATTGAATAGTAAAATTGATGAAATAAAAAAAGAGTTAAACGAAGCAGAAAAACTAAAATTTGAAGCAAAAAATTTATTAAGTAACTATGAAAATAAAATTGATAAATCTAAAAAAGAAACACAAGAAATGATAAATTTAGCAAAAAAAGATAGTGAAAAAAATATTTTAGAAAAAACAAAAAAATTTCATCAATTAATTGAAAATAAAAAGAAAAATGCTGAACAAAAAATTATTCAAATGAAAGAAAATGCTTTAAAAGATATTAAGTATACTGCAGTTAAAATTAGTATGGAAGCAGCTGGACATTTAATTAAAAATTCAATCGATAAAAGTAAAATAGAAAAACTTTATGTGGAGAGCTTAGAACAAACAAAAAATTCTTTAAAACGTCTTAAAGTCTAAAATTTAGTCCAAGAATGTGAGCCATCACAAAAAGGTGGACGCCCTGACATCTTGCACCCACAAAAATCTAATTCCTCATTTTCTGTGGCAACGAATTTAATAGATTTGAATTTTCCTTCTTTTTTGTGTGTTCCATCGCAAAATGGTTGTTTTAGTGACAAACCACAAGAGCACCAAAAATAAGTTTTATCTTTTTCCACTTTAATTTTATAAGGACTTTTTTGCGGTGTTGATGGTTTATTCATAAAGTAACAATACTCTATATTAAAAAAAAAGGATATAAACAATAAAAAAATGGCAGTTTATACAAAATTATCTGAAAGCGAACTTAAGGATTTTTTTTTCAAATATAACTTAGGCAAACTTTTAAATTATAATGAAATAAAAGAAGGTATAGAAAATACTAATTATTTCATTCAGACAGAAAAAGGTAAGTTTATTCTTACATTGTACGAAAAAAGAGTAGAGGAAAAAGATTTACCTTTTTTTATTGGTTTGATGAAAAATTTACATGATAAAAAATTTCCATCTCCAGAACCAATAATAAATAAAAATGGTAATTACATATCTGAAATCTCAAAAAAAAAAGCTGCTGTTGTATCTTTTTTAGAGGGTGAGTCAAAAAAAACTTTAAATTCTAATGATTGTTATGAAGTTGGAATAAATACAGCAAAATTACACTTATTAACAAAAAACCTAACTGGAAAAAGAGAAAATAAACTTTCTATAAACTCTTGGCGACAAATTTATAATAATGTTAAAAAAGATTGTTCAAAGATACACCCTAAATTGACATCAGTAATTGAAAAAAATTTAAATATAATAGAAAAGAATTGGCCAAAAAATATACCAGCTGGAATTATTCATGCAGATTTATTTACTGACAATATTTTTTTTAAAGAAAATAAAGTCTCTGGAATTATTGATTTTTACTTTTCCTGCTATGATTTTTATGCTTTTGAAATAGCAATATGTCTAAATGCTTTATGCTTTGAGGGAGAAAGTGCAAATTTAAGTTTTAATGTAACTAAAGCTAAAAGATTCATAGAAGGATATTCAGCAGTAAAAAAAATAACAGAAGATGAAAAAAAATCTTTAAAAATATTGTGCCAGGGAGCCGCAATTAGATTTTTGCTTACAAGAGTTTTTGATTATTTAAATTTAACAAAAGGTGCTCTAGTAAAGATAAAAGATCCATTGGAATATTTAAAAAGATTAGAATTTCACGATAAAGTTAAAAATTACGGAGATTATTTTTAAAATTATGGAGATTAAAATTTATACAGATGGTGCATGTATGGGTAATCCTGGCCCAGGAGGTTGGGCTGCAATAATTTTAAAGGAAAATAAAAAAAAAGAAATATTTGGAGGTGTAAAACTAACAACTAATAACAGAATGGAGTTAACTGCTGCAATCAAAGCTCTAGAATACTGCAACAGTGAAAAAGAAAAGCAACCAACTCTAAAAAATTTAATAATTTTTACAGATTCTACTTATGTAAAAGAAGGAATTACTGTTTGGATTAACAATTGGGAAAAAAATAATTGGAAAACTTCTGACAAAAAAAATGTAAAAAATATAGATCTTTGGAAAAAACTTAAAGAATTAACAAATTCTAATCAAGTCGAATGGCATTGGGTAAAAGGCCATTCTGAAAATCCTATGAATGAGCTTGCTGACGAATTAGCAAAAAAAGCAACGCCTATTTAATTTAATAATTATACTCTTTCCAAAATATATTCTTGAATTTTTTTTAAATCATTAGGTAATTTTTTATATTTTTCTTTTTTATTAAATATATCTTTTAAACTTTCAGGCAACTCAGGTTTTATGCCTGCTTGCTGCATAACTATATCTGGAAACTTCGCAGGATGAGCAGTAGCCAAAATAACAGTATTTTTCTCTAGGGGTAACTTATTAACTACACCAATTGCGACTGCAGTATGAGGATCAACTAATATTTTTTTATTTTTATATATTTTTTTTATAATTAATTTAGTTTCTTCATCAGATAAACTTTCTGAATAGAAATCTTTCTTAATTTTTTTTAATTCTTCTTTTTCAAGTAAAAATTCACCTTTTTTATTAAGATCATCCATTAATTTTAATATTTTATCTGAATTACAAGAACAAACATCAAAAATTAATCTTTCAAAATTACTTGCAACCTGAATATCCATACTAGGAGAAACTGTATGTTCTACTTTTAAGGGTTTATAAACGCCCGTATTAACAGTTCTTTTTAAAATATCATTACTATTTGTTGCTATTATTAATTTATCAATAGGAAGCCCCATTTTTTTTGCTATATACCCAGCATAAACATCTCCAAAATTTCCAGTGGGAACAGCATAATTTATTTTTTCATCTTTTTTGGAAATTTTAAAATATGAAAAAAAATAATAAATAATTTGAATAACAATCCTTGACCAATTTATTGAATTTACTCCAGACATATTTATTGTGCCACTGAATTCTTTGTCAGCAAACATTGATTTAATATATTTTTGACATTCATCAAAATTACTTTCTAAAGCAATATTGAAAACGTTACTTGAGTCAACTGTCGTCATAAACTTTCTTTGAATTCCAGATATTTTATTATCTGGATGTAAAACAAATATTTTCATGTTCTTTCTATCTTTTATAGCACTTATAGCTGCTGCTCCTGTATCACCAGAAGTTGCAACAACTATATTAATTTTTAAATTATTTTTTTTTAAAATTTTTTCATACATTCTGCCTATGACTTGCATTGCTATATCTTTAAAAGCTAAAGTGGGTCCGTGAAATAATTCTAATAAATTTTTATTTCCAATTTTTTTAATTTTAACAACTTCATCAGCTCGAAAATTTTTATAAGAATTTTTAATTATATCTTTAATTTCTTCTTGATTAAATTCTTCACTGCAAAACTTAAAAATTATTTTTGTAGCTAACTCTTCATATGAAAGGCTCCTAAGCTTTTCTAGTCCCTGAGAGTCATATGCTGGGATTGTGTTGGGAACAAAAAGGCCACCATCAGGTGCTAAACCTTTTAAAAAAACATCCTTAAAAGAAAAAGTTTTTTGGCTATTTCTAGTGCTTATATATTCCATACCTTCTATTAATATAGAATTTTGATATTATCTAGGCAAAACCTTATCTTTGATAAACTTAGATTATTTTTCTTGAGAAAATTCCTTTTTATTTGAAAAATATTTCTTCCAGGCCCAATTACCTAGAGCTAAAAGAACTAGTGATGATACAATTATGGTAAGCGCTATTTTGCCACCATTATTATCAGTAACACAAACTGTGCATAGATAGTGCACTTTATTTGATTGAATTACTAAATTGTTTAGAATCATAATTAACTTTCTTTTTCTAATTTCTTATATTCTTTGTAATCAAAAAATATAAACTGAATAGTAGCTTCTTTAAAATCTTTTGTCTTGCTATCTTTTGTCACCTCAGGATCAATTAATAGTATCAACGAAAATTTATCTTTTTGATTTGGTTTTAATGTTTGTGCATCATAGCAAAAGCAATTTATTTTATTCACATAGTTTCCAAACTCTTTTGGAAAGTAAGCAAATGTTGCTATTCCCGTAGTATTTATGTCACCTAAATTTTCAACAATATATTCAATTGTAGTCACGTCACCCGGTTTTATTACAACTTTTTGTTTTACTGGCTTAAAACTCCAGGGCAAATTTGGATGAACACTTGTTAATAAATTAATTGATATTGGTTCTGAAACTAAAATTTTTTCTTTTTGAGATTGGCTTATAAAAAAATAGTAAAATAAAGTTGTAAGTGCTAAAAAAAATATAAGTAGATGAAATTTTAAATTTTTTATTTTATCAACTTTCATATTTAAAATTTTATTTTTATATTATTTTATCTATTAAAATAAATACAAAAATCATAAAAAGATAAAGTATTGAATATCCAAACAATTTTGTAGCTAATTTTTTTTCTTCAATTGGTTTTTTTTCTTTTAGTAATTTATAAGAGATTATTACATAATAACTACTTAAAATTGTTGCAAAAAATAAGTAGGTTAATCCTGAAAAACTAAAAAAATATGGTGACAGAACAATGGGAAATAAAATTAATGCATATATAAATATATTCAATTTTGTTGCTCTAATACCAGAGGTTATAGGCAGCATTGGAATTTTTGCTTTTCTATAATCATCTGTTTTATACAAGCTTAATGCCCAAAAGTGCGATGGGGTCCAAGTAAATATAATAAAAAATAATATTATTGGTTCAAGTGATATTCCGTTAGTCGCTATAGCCCAACCAATTACAGGTGGCAAAGCTCCTGCGGCTCCTCCTATAACAATATTTTGTGGAGTTTTTCTCTTAAGCCAAATTGTATAAATGAAAACGTAAAATAAAATTGTAATAGCTAAAGTCGTAGCAGCAATTAAATTTGAAAAAATATAAAGAACAATTACAGAAATCAAAGATGATAAAACCCCGAAAATAAGAGCCTGATTTTTAGTTAATTTTCCTGTTGGAATAGGTCTAAGACACGTTCTAGTCATCAACGAATCTAAATCAGATTCATACCACATATTAAGTGCGCCGGCTGCGCCAGAACCTAAGGCAACAGCCAAAAGAGAAAAAGCTGCATTAATAAAATTAATTTTTACAGGAGCAATAAGTAAACCAACAGCACATGTAAAGATTACTAATGACATCACACGTGGCTTCATTAAATTAAAAAAAGCTTTCATACTACTAAAGTAATCTAACTTTAGTATTTTTGATTTAGCGAGAGTCATATTTAAAATATGGATGTAGTATTAGCTCCCTACTACAAAATAAAACATTCGTGTAAAAAATGTATACTGAGATTCTGAAACCATAATTGCCACAAAAACTCCTATGGCTGTCATAGGCCATAAAAGAACATTCACAATCGCCCAACGTTCCCAATATAAATGCATGAAGATTGCCATTATTAATCCTGCTTTGACTAACATAAAAAATATAATCAGAGACCATCTTAGTAGTCCTTGATAATTTATATAATCAACCATGTATGAAAAGAAACTGAACACAAACAGTAATCCCCAAATCCACAGGTAAACCCCTATTTTATGTGTATGTACTTCTTGTTTTTTATCTGTTTCCATTGCTTGTTTTACCAAAGGTAGAAAAATGCAAAAATAAATACCCAGACTAGATCAACAAAATGCCAGTATAGTCCCAAAATTTCTATAGCTTCATAATCGGATTTCATAGATGTAAAATAACCTCTTCTTCCAGTATCAAAATCTCCTCTAAAAACTTTTCTTGAGAAAATGAACAGAAAAATTACTCCAATAGACACGTGTGTTCCATGGAATCCTGTAATCATAAAAAAGAAAGCTCCAAATTGTTCTGCACCAAATGGGTTGCCCCATGGTCTTACTCCATCGTGAAAAATTAACTTTGACCATTCAAATGCTTGCATTCCTACAAAAGTTAAACCGCCTATAGCAGTAGCTAATAAAAACCAGCCACATAATTTACGATTTTTTTCATAACCATATTTTACTGCAATAGCCATTGTTCCGCTGCTTGTAATTAATACAAAAGTCATAATTGCTATAAGCAATAATGGAACTGATGTTCCAAAGACTGTTAATCCAAAAACTTCGCTAGGATATGGCCACTCTACTGTTGTTGAAGCACGAGCTGTCATTAATGAAATTAAAAAACAACTAAAAATGAAGGTATCACTTAAAAGAAAAATCCACATCATTGCTTTCCCCCAAGGAACCCCTTTGAAAGCCCTCTGGTCAGAACCCCAATCATGCATAAACCCTTTTCTGCCTTGTGGTAATTTTGAAAGATCAAATTGACTCATTATTTCCTTTTTATGTAGATATCATTAACCCAAATAAAATAAACCAAACTATAAGTAAGAAATGCCAATAAATAGCACATAGTTCAATGGCTTGTTTAGTTTTTGTTATATTAAAATTGCTTGTAAATAACTTTTGCGTAGTCTTTCCCCAAAAAAATAAGCCTCCTAATAAATGCAAGCCATGCAAAGCTGTAAAAAGATAAAAGAATGCATTAGCTGGGTTTGTTGAAGCATACTGTCCTATACTTACAAAGTGTTGCCAAACCAATAATTGACCTGTGAGAAAAGCAAATGAGAGAAATCCAACCAAGAATAGTGCATTTTTTGATTTATCAAAATTATTTTTTTCTGAATAAATTTTAGCCATATGAAAAACTAAGCTTGTAAGAATTAAAATAGCTGTATTGATCCAAAGTAACCATGGTTCGGACAAACTTACCCAATCATGCACTAACATTCTGTCTGAATAGGAAACAACAAACAGTGAAAAAATAACTGTACTAACAACCATAATCGTTCTAAGACCCAATCGAGCTTTACTTGAGGCTAATGTTTTACCATCATGTTCATTATCAATTGCTGCCTGAGATGCTTCCCATGGTTTTTGGGATAATAGTTTAAAAATATTTAATTCTTTTTTACTCACGTTCTTTCAGCCTTTGCAGTTGGAACTTGGCTTGAGGGTACATCTTGCGGAATATATTCTTTATCTGATCCAGGCACACTAAAATCATAAGGCCAACGATAAACAACAGGTAATTCCTTACCAAAATTCCCATGTGTTGGGGGGAAGTCTGACGTATGCCATTCTAATGAATTTGCTTTCCAAGGATTTCTTTCAGACTTTTCACCTTTATACCAGCTTGTAAAAAGATTATATAAAAATAAAATTTGAGTGAAGCCAACAATTAAAGCAGCTACTGTTATAAATTGATTTAATCCCACTCCAGAAGTCATATATGGACTATCATACATTTCAAAATATCTCCGTGGAACTCCTATAAACCCTAAGTAATGCATTGGGAAATATATTGCATAAGCTCCAACAAAAGTTATCCAAAAATGAATTTTTCCTAAAGTTTGATTTAAATGTCGACCGGTTATAAGTGGATACCAATGATAAATTGCACCAAAAACTACCATTAGTGGAGCTATACCCATCACCATATGAAAGTGCGCAACTACAAAATATGTATCTGACAAAGGGACATCAATAATAACATTTCCTAAAAATAATCCCGTAATACCTCCATTAACAAAAGTAACAATAAAACCTAAAGAAAATAACATTGGAATAGTAAGATGAATATTTCCTCTCCAAAGCGTTAACACCCAATTATAAACTTTAATTGCTGTAGGTACTGCAATAATTAATGTTGTGGTAGCAAAAAAGAATCCAAACCAAGGGTTCATTCCACTAACATACATATGATGAGCCCAAACAATGAAACTAAGAGCGCCAATAATTACTATGGCCCAAACCATCATTCTATAACCAAAAACATTTTTTCTGGCATGCACTGAGATTAGGTCTGAGACAATTCCAAATGCTGGTAAAGCGACAATATAAACTTCAGGATGACCGAAAAACCAAAAAAGATGTTGGAATAAAATTGGACTTCCACCACTTGTTCCTAATTGCTCTCCCATTGTAAATATTTCTGGCATGAAAAAACTTGTGCCTAATAAATTATCCAGAGTCATCATTATACAAGCTACTAAAAGAGCAGGAAAAGCTAAAAGAGCAAGAATGGTAGCAGTAAATATACCCCAAATAGTTAACGGCATACGCATAAGTGTCATTCCTCTTGTTCTAGATTGAAGAATTGTAATAACATAATTTAAACCACCCATCGTAAAACCAATTACAAATAATGATAAAGAAACTAACATAAGAACTATTCCCATCTCAGATCCTGGAGTTCCAGGTAATATTGCTTGGGGAGGATATAAAGTCCATCCTGCTCCCGTAGGTCCTCCTGGCACAAAAAAACTAGCTAGCAAAACTAAAACAGCTACAAGAAACATCCAAAAACTAACCATATTTACATATGGAAAAACCATGTCTCGAGCTCCCACCATGAGTGGTATAAGATAATTGCCAAAACCACCTAAAAATAATGCAGTAAGAAGATAAATAACCATAATCATACCATGCATTGTAACTGATTGATAATATGTTGCTGGCCCAAGGAAAGAAAATGTTTCTGGAAAACCTAATTGTAATCTCATTCCCCATGATAAGATCAAACCTATCATACCAATTGCTGTAGCAGTTAAAGCGTATTGAACACCAATAACTTTTGCATCTTGGCAAAAAACCCATTTAGTCCAAAAACTTTTGGCATGATATAAATCCTGTTCTGCATTTTCTTTTGCTGGAATTTTTTCAACTGGAGGAGCATAGCTTCCTGAAGAAGAATCTGCAGCTTTAGTTTCTATTTTGTTATTATATTCATCATCCATATTCATCTCCTTAATTTTTAATTTCTGCTGTTAATAATTTTTTATTTTCTTTATTTTGCGCAAGCATTTTTTCGTGCGTAATTTGTTTAGCCAACCAATCAGAATAATCTTTTTCATCATCAACTAAAACTTTTCCTCTCATTGCATAGTGTCCAGTTCCACAATATTCTGCACATAAAATTTCAAAATCACCTGTTTTTGTAGGAGTAAACCAATAAAAAGTAATTATCCCTGGAAGAGTGTCCATTTTTGCCCTAAATTGTGGAACATAAAAATTATGTAACACGTCGTATGAACGAAGTTCAACTTTAACAGGTTGATTAATTTCTAAATGTAGATCAGCATCCATTACTATTATATCATCTTTGCTATTAGGATCTTCTGGATTTAATCCATATGGATTTTCGTCATTGATTAAAGAAATATCTGTTGTTCCTAAAATTCCATCATTTCCAGGGAGTCTATAATTCCAACCCCATTGATACGCTACCACTTCAATCTTAAGAGCATTTTCTGGAACCGTTACATACTTATTCCAAACAACTAATCCTGGAGCTAGTAATGCTACAACTCCTAAGGCTGTTAGAGCTGTTAATCTAAATTCTAATTTTTTATCTTCAGGTTTATATTCAGCTTTTCTGTCTGGATTGTATCGATACTTCCATATGCACCAAGACATGAACAAACATACAGCAACAAAAACTGCCCCCGTTACCCAAAACGTTAGGATTATTGTATCATCAATATTTCCCCAGTTTGAAGCTACAGGCGTCCACCACCAAGGACTCCAAAAATGAAATATAATTGAAGCGATAATAATTAAAGCGAAAATAATTGCTACAAACACTGATTTAAATCCTTTTTTAAAACTATTTAATATTTGTGTATTTTTACAACTTTTTGCTTTTTATAACAATGCTATCAATTGTAAATGAAAATTATTGTCACAAGATTCACTTAAAAAATTATATAATTGCTGTGTCAACTTGATGCAGTTTTAAAATTCAACTAAAATTCAAGTAATGGTTTACTAAAGTGACCGCCGCAATAGCTGCTGTTTCAGTTCTTAATATATTTTTAGCTAATGAAATAGATTGAGATTGTTTTAAATTAATTATTAAATTTCTTTCATTTTCAGAAAAATCACCTTCAGGACCCACAAGGATACAAACAGGGTCCAAATCTTTTTTTGATAAAATAGTTTTCAAATCATTTTTATTACAATTAATATCACAAAAAACTAAACACCCTTTTTTTGGAAAACTGGATAAAAAAAAATTTAACGTTTCTAATTTGGTTATTTTTGGAACTGAAATTCGATTTGATTGTTCTGAAGATTCAATTGTAATTTTTTTAACTCTTTCAATATTGATATCTTTAACTATAGTTCTTTCTGATAAAATTGGAATAAATTTTTGAACACCTAATTCAGTTCCTTTTTGAATTATAAAATTTAATGGGTTTTGTTTAATTGGAGTAAAGGCTAACCAAATATTCTTTTCGTTTTTTTTATCTCTCAATTTTTCTAGTATTTTAATTTTGGTAGTTTGTTTTTCATAATCTTGAATACTAGCGCTCCACTCTCCTTGGTTATTAAAAACTGAAAATGTGTCCCCTATTTTTAACCTCATAACGTCTTTAAGATAATGAGATTGTTCTTTTTGAAGATGTGCCACTAAATCACTGTGAATCTTTTCAGAAAAATATAATCTTACTTTTTTATTCATGCAAAAAAAAATTTTTATATCAATATTAGTTATTTTGTTTTTGTTCAACTATAATACTTTTGGAAATACTATGAAAGATTTGCCCTATCATCATTTGCCTGATGGAACCTTTAGAAACCCTGAGGGTTCGCCACAAAGAGACCCTTCTTTTAATTGGAGTTTTAAAATATTCAATGAAGAGAAAAAGAAAATTAACATGGATATTCCACTCGAACATGTCATAAATAAAAAAGAGGTTTTAGAAAATCTTAAAAAATATAAGAATGAAGATTATGTTGCTTGGATTGGACATGCTACATTTTTAATCAAACTTGGTAACACCACTATCATTACTGATCCTGTCTTTGAAAAAAATATGGGTCCTTTAATCTTTGGTCCTAAAAGATTTGTAGATCCTGCAATTAGTCTAAAAGAAATACCTGAGATAAATTTATTTTTATTAACTCATAATCATTATGATCATCTGAGTACTAGAACTATACAAAGATTTCCATACAAAAAATCAAAAGTTCTAACTCCACTTAAACTTGGAAAATATTTTACTAGGAATGGTTTTAAAGATGTAAATGAAATGGATTGGTATGATGAAATTAAAGTTAATGATTTAAAAATTACCTTTCTACCTGCGGTTCACTGGTCAAAAAGAAGTTTGTGGGACACAAACAAAACTTTGTGGGGTAATTTTTTAATAGAATATAAAAATAAAAAAATATTATTTGCTAGTGATACAGGTTACGGAAATATTTATAAAGAGCTTGGAGAAAAATATGGACCTTTAGATTTATCTTTTATTAATATTGGAGCTTATAATTTTTACCCCATGGCACCAAAAAAAGATAAATCTATTTATCACACGAACCCCGAAGAAGCATTAAATATTGCTCAAGATTTAAAAAGTAAAAAAGTGATTGGAATGCACTGGGGAACAGTTGTATTATCACTTGAGCCAATTATGGAACCACCTGTTCGTTTTAAAGCAAGTGCAGAAAAATATGGTTTTAAAAAAGAAGATGCTATTATATTTAAGGTTGGTGAAGTTCAAAAACTAAAAGATTTATTATGAAAATTGAAAATGTCAAAGCTTGTGTGTTCGACGCATACGGGACTCTCTTTGATGTCAATTCTGCAGCGGCAAAATGTAAAGAAAAACTTGGAAGCAAGTGGGAAGGTTTTGCAAATGCCTGGAGAACTACTCAGCTTGAATACACTTGGCTAAGAAGTCTCATGAAAAAACATAAAAATTTCTGGGAAATAACTGAAGACTCTTTAGATCACACTATGGAGACTTTCAAAATTAAAAAAGAAATGAGAAGTGAGTTATTAGATTTATATAAAAAACTTAACCCCTACCCTGAAGTTAAAAAATGTTTAAATGGTCTTAAATCTAAAAATATAAAAATAGCTATTCTATCTAACGGAACTCCAGAACTTCTAAAAATGCTGGTGGAAAGTAATAATATTCAAAATTATTTTGATGATATTTTTTCAATTGAGTCTGTTGGGATTTATAAACCTGATTCAAGAGTTTATGAAATGCCTATTAAAAAATACGACTGCAAACCTGAAAATATTTGTTTTATGAGTTCAAATACTTGGGATGTTTCTGGTGGAGGAGTTTTTGGTTATAACGCTGTATGGGTTAATCGCTTAAATAAAGTATTCGATAAATTAAGTTATAAACCAAAGCATGTTATAAATAATCTAGAAGAACTGATTAAAATTATCTAAAAAAAATTAGAGGAGTAAAAAATGAAAAAAGGACAAAAAGCGGGAAACGGACCAATTGGGATTG
>SHAO01000032.1 GCA_004213215.1 Candidatus Pelagibacterales bacterium
CTTAGATTGGCTTTACCAAATATAAGCAATGTTTGGCAAATTACTTTAAAGGATACTTCTCTAATTTCAGTTACAGGACTTGTTGAAATAATGAGGCAATCATATATTGCTGCTGGTTCAACAAGGGATCCTCTATTTTTTTACTCATTTGCTGCCATTTTATATTTACTCTTAACATTTTTAAGTTTGAAGTTATTTAATAAATTAGAAAAAAATTATAGTAGGGGGTTTTAAATGGAATTAATGATAGAAAGTTTTCCAAAATTACTTAATGCCACGCTGTTAACAATTGAATTAACACTATTATCTTTATTTTTTGGAATATTTGTTGGAGTATTTTTTGCGATACTTAGAACGAGTAAAAATAAAATTCTTCAAAAATTTTCTTATTATTATTCATACATTTTTAGAGGTACACCCTTGTTGGTTCAAATTTTTATAATATACTTTGGTTTAGGACAAGTAGAGTGGATTAGAGAATCTTTTCTATGGATAATATTAAAAGAACCTTATACTTGTGCTATACTTGCTTTTACATTAAATACTGGCGCTTATTCATCTGAAATTTTTAGATCAGCTTTTGAAACAATTAATAAAGGTATAGTCGAAGCTGCTAAAAGTTTAGGTATAAATAAAGTAAATATCTTTTTAAAAGTAAAACTCCCTATAGCAATTAAACAATCATTACCAGCTTACGGTAATGAGATGATATTGATGTTAAAAGGAACCTCGTTAGCAAGCACCGTAACCTTGCTAGATTTAACTGGAGTTGCCAAACATATAATATCAACTACTTTTAGACCTATAGAAGTATTTATGGTAGCTGGAAGTATTTATTTGTTAATGACTTTTATAATACATAGTTTTATAAAATTTTTAGAAAGAAGATATAATTATAACTAATAACTTTTTACTTCTTTTATATTAGAACCTAGTAATTGATTTATATCTGATTTAATTTTTGCTCTTTTGTCATTGCTAATATAAACGTTTCTTGCAAGCTGAATGAAGTTCTCACCAAAATCTGAATTTTTTTCACACATTCTTTTTTTTTCTTCAATGTTCCATAGTTTTAAATTAATTTCGCTAAGTTGAGTAATTAGTTTTTGTAAATCATCATTAACATCAATATTTAATTTTCTTGTTTCTTCTAAGGATTTATACTCTTTATTAACTTCTACAAGTTTTTCTTTATCTTTTATATTGTTTAATTTTATTTCTAAAATGGTTATTTTATCTAATAATTCTCCAGCAGATATCTCAGTGAGTATTTTTTTAGATTTGTTTGTCATATTTGTGCTAAATTCATTTACTAAATTTAAATAACTGATGTCAAATATTTTGATAATAAAACATGGATCACTGGGTGATATTGTTCAAATAAGTGGTGTTCTAAGAGATATACGACAGTCTTATAGAGATAAAAAAATATTTATTCTAACTACATTGCCCTATGTTGATCTGCTTAGTAGATGCCCTTATCTTGATGGAGTTTTGATAGATAAGAGGCTTCCTCGATGGAATATTTATTATCTTTTAAAACTTAAAAAAATGCTGAGTAAATATAACTTTACACATGTTTTTGATTTACAAAATTCCTCAAGAACATCGTTTTATAGGAAATTTTTATTAAGAATTTCAGATTGGAACAGCGCAGAAACAACATTGAAAGCAGGTGAAAAAAAAAGTGATTTTAAAAATGAATCTGTTTTAGAAAGATTTAAAACTCAGTTAAATTATTCAAACATTAAAACTAATCACTCGATAAAACCAGATTTTAGATGGGCTAGTGTTAATATAGATAAAATTGTAAATAAATATTTTGGTAAAAAATTTATTTTATTATTCCCATTTTGTTCACCCCAACTGGCACATAAAAAGTGGCCATACTTTAACGATCTGATAAGAATAATAAAATCAAAACACTTAAATTTAGAAGTTGCTATAGCTCCAGGGCCAAATGAAATAGAAGAAGCGAAAAAGATTGAATCAATATCTATTATGAAAAATAATGAAACACTTAATATTGCAGAATTAGCTGGGTTAATATTAAAAGCTAGTTTTGTAATTGCAAATGATACTGGTCCTGCGCATATGGCAGCTCATTTAGGGCAGAGTGGAGTAACTGTTTTTGGACATCACACAACAGCAAAAAAAGTTTCTATTGAAACTGAAAAATTTAGAGCTATAAGCGTAGATAATTTGAAAGATCTTACTGCTGAAAATGTTTATTTTAAAATAAAAAGCAAGCTTGAATTAATTAATTAGCTTTAAATAATTTTTAATAATTAAATTCCAACTAAATTTTTCTGAGAATTTTTTTGCATCTTTTCCGTATGTAATAAATTTATCATTTTGAAAAAAATTAATAACAGAATCATAAATTGAATTTAAATCATTTCCATCACAAATTAAGCCAGTGATATTATGTTTAATAGCATCCGAAGCCCCACCATCTTTACCACCTATTGAAGCAACTCCATATGATGCAGCTTCAACAAAGGCAATTCCAAATCCTTCAACAGATTTTTTTTCTATTCTAGACGGCATTAAAAATAGGTTTGATTCAGAAATTAGAGCTATTTTCAAATCGAAATCAATATTTTTTAAAAATATTACTTCTTCTTTTAAAGATAATTCTTTTGCTAATTTTATAAGATTATTTTCTTCTTCTCCTGTTCCTATACATACATATTTAATTTTAGGAAATTTTGGCTTTAAATTTTTTATTAACATTAAAATTTTGTCATGACTTTTCCTTTTATCAAGTCTTGCAACAGTAATTATTTTTGGAAAAGATTTGCCAAAAATATTTTCTGCTTTAATTTTAGATACATTTTTTATAGCTTTAGGTTTTGGAATTCCTGGAAATATTACATGAATCTTAGAGGAATTTATGCCTACTTTAATTGCTAAATTTTTTGTAAAATTTGAATTAGCAATAATAAAATTTGCTTTATTTGTGCTTTTGACTAATCTTTTGTTAAGTAATGTACCTTTTTCATGATTAATTTCTTTTGAATGAAGCAAACAATATGATTTAGTTTTTTTTAAATATTCAGTATTTATTAGCTCTAAACTTTTCCAATGATCTGCAAATATGGCTCTAATATTTGGATTTTTTTTTATAAAATTATTAACTAAATTAGCCTTTCTATACTTTTTGAAAATTTTAATTCCCTTAATTCTTTCTATGTCCATGGGGAGTTTGCTATCATAAATATTTGAATCTGGATATTCGTCAGCAAAAACTTTAACAGGTCCGTGATTTAATAAGTTTTCAGCTAGCCCACCCATTAATACCTGTATTCCTCCTACATCTGGAGGAAAATTTCTTGTAATTATTAAAAACATTATTTAAACCACTTAATGTTGCAACCCATACTTGGTATTTGATTTTTGGGACCTTTTCCTGTTTCAAATACTAATTTCATAGCAACTCTTAAATCGCTTTCACCTTTTTTTACAGGTTTTAAATCTTTCAACTCTCTGATCCTTCCGCGATATTGAAGTTCTAAATGTTTATTGTACCCAAAAAAATCTGGAGTACAGACAGCGCCATACATTTTCGCTACATTTTGTGTTTCGTCGATTAAATAAGGAAAAGAAAAATTATGTAGTTTTGAAAAAGAAATCATATTTTCAAAAGAATCTTCAGGATAATTTTTTACATCGTTTGACATTATACCAACTGATTTAATACCCAAATCTTCTAGAAACTTAACATCATCAACAACATCTTTTATTATAGCTTTTACGTATGGGCAATGGTTGCATATAAACATAATTAATGTTCCATTTTCTCCTTTAACATCATCCAATGATATTTTTTTGTTTTCAGTTGATAGTAGGTTAAAATTCTTTGGTTTTTCTCCAAAATTGCAAACAGGTGTTTTTGTAAGAGCCATATATATAACAATTTTTAATTTACGGGATTAACCAATTTTTTTCAACTGAACTATTCTTCACAGTAAAAAATGCACGTCTATGACCTTTGGCAGCTAGGTAAAGCCATTCGATTGATTGTATAAAAAATTCTACAACACAAAAATTTTCATAACCGATTTCACTATCTTCTATTGAATATTTATAATTATCAATTTTTTCTGTTAATCCAGAAGTGGGAGAGATAACCTTAGAACCTGGTGCTTTTTCACCAAGATAACATTGTCTACTCATATGTCCAGTGTTAGTCCAAGATCTTTTTGTAGTATCATTTTTATAATTAACTTTTGTTTTTCCAATAATTCTTAACTGCACTTTTTCTTCTTTATCATAAAAAAGAAGGGTACCTATTGGGTTATTATTCAAAAATTTAATTTTTCTTGATCTTATATCACTGTGAAACCATAAATTTTTATCTTCTTTGCTTACACCTCTTAATACAACTACTCTTCCATCGGCACTATTGTTGTTTGTGCAAATAAATACAGGTATATGAAATGGAGCATCTCTATTCTTAAATCCAGCTTCGAGAAGATCCCAAATTTTTATATAAATTTTATCTAGATTGTTATAAAAGTCAGGTATATTTGGTTTCACTTAAATCTATTTTTTTCTAAATCTTCTTATTAAGCTTGATGTATCCCATCTATTGCCACCCATTTTTTGCACCTCTTCATAATAACTGTCCACTATTTTTGTGACAGGTAAAGGTGAATTATTTTTCTGAGCTTCATCAAGAGCTATTTTTAAATCTTTTCTCATCCAGTCAACAGCAAAACCAAATTCAAATTTATCTTCGATCATAGTTTTATATCTATTTTCCATTTGCCAGGATTGAGCAGCACCCTTGCTTATTACATCGATTACATCTTCCATTTTTAACCCAGCATTCAAACCAAAATTTATTGCCTCAGATAATCCCTGAACAAGACCAGCTATACATATTTGGTTAACCATTTTTGCTAATTGGCCGCTTCCTGATGGACCCAATAGTTGAACTTTTTTACTATAGCAATTGATAATATTTTTTGCTTTATCAAAATCATTTTTATCGCCACCAACCATTACAGTAAGAGCACCATTTTCTGCACCTGCTTGTCCACCAGATACAGGTGCATCTAAAAAACCAAAACCATGTGCTTTAGCATTTTTATGAAGTTCTCTAGCGATTGTTGCAGATGCTGTAGTGTTATCGATATAGATTGATCCTTTTTTAATAGTACTAAAAATTCCCTTTTCACCAATAGCAACTTCTTTTAAATCATTATCATTACCAACGCAGCTAAAAACAAAATCAGCTTCTTTAGCAGCCTCACCTGGAGTTTCAGCAATTTTTCCTTTGTATTCTTTGATCCATTTTTCAGTTTTAGATTTGGTTCTATTATAAACAGTTACATTATGGCCAGCTTTTGATATATATCCCGCCATGGGATAACCCATTACACCAAGACCAATAAAGGAAACTTTACAACTCATAATTAAATAAATGTTAAATATTAAAATAAATTTTAAAATAATTCTTTTTGGGTTTATATTTACATTTTTTTCAAGTTTTGGACAGAGTTTTTTTATAGGACTGTTTAATTCTGATATTCGAACGGATTTAAATATAAGTCATGGACAATTTGGTACAGTTTATGCCACAGCTACATTAGCAAGTAGTTTTTCATTAATTTGGATTGGTAAAAAAATTGATGATTTTAAATTAGTAAATTTTTCAGTCGGCGTTATTTTTCTACTATTCTTTTCATCTATTTTTTTTTCTTTAATAAATAGCATTTATTTACTCTTTATAGGAAT
The DNA here is from genome assembly GCA_004213215.1 of Candidatus Pelagibacterales bacterium. Taxonomy (GTDB): domain Bacteria; phylum Pseudomonadota; class Alphaproteobacteria; order Pelagibacterales; family Pelagibacteraceae; genus AG-414-E02. Next base: position 5,746 of record SHAO01000032.1, read on the forward strand.
CTATCTTTTAAGATTATCTGGACAAGGTTTAATGTCACACACAGCAACAACAAGCATATCAAGATACTTTAGTTTTAATAGAGGAAAAGCTCTCAGCGGCATTTGGCTTGGTCTTTCATCTGCAGAATTTATACTGCCAATGACTATTGTTTTCTTTCTTTCTATTTATTCATGGCGAAGTATCTGGATGTCAATCGCTTTAGTAATAATTTTATTTTTACCATTAATATCTTATCTGACAGTAAAAAATATTAAACTTTCCTCACGTGAAAAAGTTAGAGGTAGTTTGAAAAAAAACAATATTAAAAATTGGAAAAGAAAAGAAGTTTTATTAGACCCTAAATTTTATCTAATCTCATTAGTAATGTTAGCTTTGCCTGCAATAAATACAGGTGTTTTTGTTTATCAATCATTTATCCTAGAATCAAAAAACTGGGACGAATATGTAATAGCCCAATCATTTATGTTTTATGCAATTTTCTCTGTTATTACATTATTTATTTCTGGGCCTATTGTTGACAAATTGACAAGTAGAAAAATATTACCCTTAATGAACATACCTTCTTTACTTGCAATGTTAATTCTCTTTTACTTTGATAACTATATATCATCTTATTTTTTACTTGGTTTAATGGGTATATCTAATGGTTTAGCCAATGTTTTAGGTTCATCTACATGGGCTGAAATTTATGGAGTTAAATATATTGGGTCAATTAAAGCTTTAACAACTTCGATGATGGTGTTTTCCACAGCTTTTGGCACAGCAATATTTGGTATGATCATTGATTATGGTTATTCCATAGAGGTTATTGCTATGACAAGTTTTTGTTATATGGCAGTTGCAAATATTTTAATCATTATTTTTAAAAGAAGAATTCAGCCAATTTTAATTAAATAAAACTTGATTTTATCATTACTTTTCATTACTTATTGCTCATCTTATGGCAAGAATTACAGTAGAAGATTGTTTAGAAAAAATTGATAGTCAGTATGATTTAGTGTTACTTGCTAAAGAAAGAACAGCTCAACTTAATGCTGGAGAAAAATCTTTAGTTCCAAAAGATAATGATAAAAATACAGTATTATCATTAAGAGAAATTGGAGATGGAAAAATTTCACTAAAAACATTAGAAGATTCTGCTATCAATAAATTAAGAAAAGTAAAAAATGAAGTTAAGGAATCAGAAGATTTAGAAATTGAGCAGGAAGACGATTTTGACAAAATATATAAGGGAGAAATTTCAAAAAGTGGGGCGGCTATTTTACCATCTAAAAGAGTAAGAAGAATGCCAGAAAAAATTAGTGTAGTTGAAGATAGCGAAGTAAAAATAGCAGAAGATAATCAAGAAAAAGAAGATGTTAATCAAGTTGAAGAACCTGCCGAAGAAGATACTAAATTAGCTGAAAATAAAACTGAATAATAATATTACTAATATTAAATCTACATAAAATTTAAAATTGTTTATGAAAAGAACGGTCTCTGTAGCACCTATGATGGATTGCACAGACAGACATGATCGTTTTTTTTTAAGATTAATAAGCAAAAATGTAATGTTGTACTCCGAAATGATTGCAACAAAGTCTGCTATTCATGGAGACAGAAAAAAAATTTTATCATTTAGTCCAGAAGAAAAACCTTTAGCTCTTCAAGTTGGAGGTTCAGATAAGAAAGAACTTTCAGAAGTTGCAAAGATTGCTCAAGACATGAATTATGATGAAATAAATATTAATTTGGGTTGTCCAAGTAAAAAAGTTCAAAAAAATAAGTTTGGTGCATGTCTTATGAAAGAACCAGAATTAGTTTCAGAATGTATTAATGAAATGGTAAATTCCTGCAATATTCCAGTTACAGCTAAAACAAGGATTGGTTTTGACGATACAGAAGATTTTAATTATTTAAATGATTTTATACTTAAGTTAAAAGAGGCTGGTTGTAAGACATTCATAATACATGCCCGTAAAGCAATGCTCAGTGGTTTAACTCCTAAGCAAAATTTAAATATTCCTAAATTAAATTATGAAATGGTTTATAAAATTAAAAATACAAATCCAGATTTAGAAATTATTATAAATGGTGGGATCTCAAATACTGAAGAAATAAAAAATCATTTAAAAATATGTAATGGTGTTATGATTGGTAGAGCAATTTATCAAAATCCATATTTTCTAGCAGATATAGAGCGAGAAATATTTAACGTTAAGAAACATCCTAGTAGAGAGGAGATAGCGGAAAAATTATTAAAATATTTAGAAAAAGAAGTTAAATTAGGAACAAAGGTTAATCATGTAATGAGACATACTGTTGGACTGTATCATGGACAAATTGGTTCCAAAAATTGGAAAAGATATTTAAGTGATAATATGATGGCTAGAGATTCAGATTTTCAAAAAGCAAAGCATATAATGACAATTGTTCAAAACAATGAAAAGATTAATCAAAAAATTGTATGATAGAAAATTTAGATCAAAATCAAATAATTTTTATTATTGGTGCGATGGCTTCGGCAGCAGTCATTACTGGATTTATGGCTGGGTTTTTTGGAATAGGTGGTGGTTTAATAATGGTACCCATTCTTTTTTATATATTTAATTTTGCTGGTATTGAAAAATCTTTTGTTATGCATTTAGCATTAGGAACATCTTTTTCAATTATAATACCAACATCAGTAATATCAACAATGACACATATGAAGTTTAAAGCTGTAGATTTTAGTATTGTTAAAACATTTGGAGTTTTTGTTGCAATCGGAGTTGTATGCGGAACTATATTTGCTGTTAGTTTAAAGACATCTTCTTTAGTTTTGTTTTTTTCAATTATGACAATGCTTTTTTCCCTATATTTTTTTTTATCAAAAGAAAAAAAAAATCCTACGCCTAGAAAAATAAATTTAATTTATAGAGTTTTTTGTGGATTTTTATCAGGTTTTTTATCTGGCCCTATGGGAATAGGAGGAGGGGTAATTAATACACCAATATTGAAAATGTTTGGTTATCCTATTAAAGTTGCTATTGGCTGCTCTGCAGCAATTGGTTTTATAATCGCTTTAATCGGAGCTATTGGTTTTGCAATTTCTGGAAGCTATCTTAATATAAATGCTCCATTAAGTTTAGGCTTTGTAAATATTCCTACATTTTTTATTTTTGTTCCAATTACAATGTTTATGGCCAAAATTGGAGGAAAAACGGTTCATAAATTTAATAAAAGACTTATAGGAAAGTTATTTGGTGTTTATCTTTTTATTATATCTTGTAAATTATTTTATGATTATTTTTCTTTTTAAATTTTCTGATCGTATTCACCGACTTTACCAGTATTTTTTAAGAGATTGTCAATAAAATCAAATATTTTTTTCTTTCTTACATCAGACGTTGTGCTTTCTGTTACAACTACTAAAGATGGTTTATTCGACGATGCTCTAATAAGACCCCAGGAACCATCTTCTAAAGAAAACCGAATACCATTTACCGTTAATACATTAGTAATTTTTTGCCCATCTATTTTAGAATTATTCTCCTTTAAGCTTTTAACTTTATTAACTAAAGATTCAACTACACTATATTTTTCCTCGTCTTTACAAAAAGGGGCCATAGTAGGAGTTTGATATGTTTTAGGCAAATCATCTATTAGCTCAGATAATTTTTTATTTTGATTATCTAATAAATTACATACTTGGATTGCAGAATTAATTCCATCATCATATCCGTAACCAAGCGGTTGGTTAAAAAAGAAATGTCCACTTTTTTCAAATCCAGCTAAAGCTTTAATTTCATTAACTTTTCTTTTTATATGTGAATGCCCAGTCTTCCAATAGATAGCTTCGCAATTATTTTTTAAAAGAATTTTATCATTTAAAAATAACCCAGTAGATTTTACATCTACAATAAATTTTTTATTTTTATAATTTGAAGATAAATCTCTAGCTATGAGTAAACCGACTTTATCAGAATAAATTTCTTTTCCATTGTTGTCAATTACACCAACACGATCACCATCGCCATCAAAACCAAAACCTATATCAGCTTTATTTTTTTTTACCTCTTTACTAATAGCATTAAGCATTTTTATATCTTCAGGATTTGGATTGTATTTAGGAAAATTATAATCAAGGTTACAATCTAATTCTATAACATCACAACCAATTTTTTTAAAAACTTCTGGAGCAAATATTCCCGCTGTACCATTTCCACAAGCAACAACGATTTTAAGTTTTTTTTTAATTTTTCTCTTTATTAAATTATTAATATAAATCTCTTTGAATTTTTTAATTTTTTTATACGATCCTTTTCCATTTAAAAATTTCTTTTTTAAAACAATTTCTTTTAATTCATTCATTTCTATGGGTGAGTGAGTTAGCCCTTTTTCAATTCCCATTTTTATTCCTGTCCAACCATTTTCATTATGGCTTGCGGTAATCATAGCAACCGCATCAGCTTTAAGGTTGAATTGCGCAAAATATACTGTTGGTGATAAAGCTAAACCAATATCTTCAACCTTGCACCCTGAGTTAACTAAACCTTTTATAAGTTCTTTTTTTACTTCTTCACTGTAAGATCTATAATCATGCCCAACTATTACCCTTGGGTTTTTTTTTGTTTTTGCAACAATTTGAGTGCCGAATCCTTGACCAACATTTTTTATTCCTGATTTATTAATATCTTGAGGATACAACCATCTTGCATCGTACTCTCTAAATCCTAATGGGTTTATATGAATATCCTCTGTTATAACCATTATCCTTTATATCTAATATTTTTTAATTTTTAGCAGTATTTAAATTTTATCCTTGCTATTATAATGATGTTCTTATAATGTTCTATTGATTTGTTAAAATATGTAGTATATCTAGATATTGTAAACACAACATGTAGTTGTTTTTACACAAAACTTTAGTAAAATAAGCATTTTATGAATAAGAATCTATCTTTGGCAATCGAAAAAGCTGTCGAAAAAATTAACCCTAAAGATAATTTTCCAATAGAACAAAATAGTGCTGAGAAAAAACCTGATCTTTTTTCATTAACTTCACAAACAGAACTTTTTCAAAACGATAAAGGAATAACAATTAAAATTGATAGATCTAAAGATGAAAAATTAACAGACTTTGGAAAAGCAACTTTAAGTGACAGATATCTAGGTCAAAATGAATCTTATCAAGATTTATTTGCCCGTGTAGCAAGTACATATGCTGATGACAATTTGCATGCTCAAAGAATTTACAACTACATTAGTAATTTATGGTTTATGCCAGCTACTCCAATTTTATCTAATGGAGGTACAGCTAGAGGTTTGCCTATATCATGTTTTTTAAATGAAGCTGGAGACAGTTTAAATGGAATTTTAGATTTATGGAGCGAAAATGTTTGGCTAGCTGCCAAGGGCGGGGGTATAGGAAGTTATTGGGGTAACCTAAGATCAATTGGTGAAAAAATTGGTAGAGTTGGAAAAACATCAGGAATTATTCCTTTTATAAAAGTAATGGACTCTTTAACTATGGCTATTAGCCAAGGTTCATTGAGAAGAGGTTCTGCAGCTTGTTACCTTCCAATAGATCATCCTGAAATTGAAGAGTTTATTGAAATGAGAAGACCTACAGGTGGAGACCCAAATAGAAAAGCATTAAATTTACATCATGGCGTTTTGGTTAGCGATGCTTTCATGAGAGCAGTAGAAACGAATTCTCAGTGGGCATTAAAAAGTCCAAAAGATGGAATAGTTCAATCAACAGTTTCTGCACGAAATTTATGGATAAGATTATTAACTGCTAGAGTGGAAACCGGAGAGCCATATATCATTTTTGTGGATACTGTAAACAGACTTATCCCACAGCATCACAAACTTGCTGGACTCAATGTAAAAACTTCTAATCTTTGTAGTGAAATAACTTTACCAACTGGCATAGATAAAGACGGTAATGATAGAACTGCAGTTTGCTGTTTATCATCTTTGAATTTAGAAACATATGATGAATGGAAAGACCAACCAAATGTTATTGAAGACGTAATGAGATTTTTGGACAATGTGTTAACAGATTTTATTAATAGAGCTCCCGAATCATTTAAAGATGCAAAATATGCAGCTATGAGGGAAAGAAGTGTTGGACTGGGAGTTATGGGTCTACACTCTTTTTTACAAAAAAAATCAATTCCTTTAGAGTCAGTTATGAGCAAGTCTTGGAATAATAAAATTTTTAAACACATCCAAACAGAAGTTGATAAAGCTTCAAAAAAATTATCTGAAGAAAGAGGATCATGTCCTGATGCTGAAGAATATGGTTTTAAAGAAAGATTTTCTAATAAAACTGCAATAGCTCCAACAGCATCTATTTCAATAATCTGTGGAGGAGCATCTCCCGGTATTGAACCTATTGCTGCTAACAGTTACACACATAAGACTCTTTCAGGATCTTACAATGTTAGAAACAAGTATTTAAAAAAAATATTAGAAAAGTATGGAAAAAATAATGATGAAGTTTGGTCTTCTATTACTACTAATCAAGGTTCTGTCGATCATTTAGATTTTTTAACAAGAAATGAAAAAGATGTTTTTAAAACAGCTTTTGAGCTAGATCAAAGATGGATCGTTGAACTTGGCGCTGATAGAACTCCCTATATTTCGCAAGCTCAATCAATAAATATATTTTTACCTGCTGACGTTCATAAAAAAGATTTACACCAAATTCATTTTCAAGCTTGGAAAAAAGGTTTAAAAAGTCTTTATTATTGTAGATCCAAATCTATTCAAAGAGCTGAGAATATTAATAACAGTTTATCAACTAGTGTGACAAAAAAAGAATCGAATGAGAGCGCAGATTATGAAGAGTGTCTATCATGCCAGTAACAAAAATTAATCAACAAAAAAATTCTGATAATAAAAAATCAGGTTTATTAATTGGAAATCCAGTTTATAAACCGTTTAGATATCCTTGGTGTTATGATGCTTGGCTTACACAACAAAGAATACATTGGTTGCCAGAGGAAGTTCCATTAGGTGATGATGTTAGAGATTGGCAAAAAAACCTTAGCCAAGCTGAAAAAAATTTATTAACTCAAATATTTAGATTTTTTACTCAGGCCGATGTAGAGGTTAGTAACTGCTATATAAGACATTATATGAATGTTTTTAAACCAACAGAAACATTAATGATGATGTCAGCATTTGCTGCTATGGAAACTGTTCATATAGCAGCCTATTCACATTTATTAGATACAATAGGTATGCCAGAATCTGAGTATTCAGCTTTTCTTAAATATAAAGAAATGAAAGACAAATATGATTATATGCAAGGCTTTGATGTTAAATCAAATCATGACATAGCAAAAACAATTGCAGTTTTTAGTGCTTTTACCGAAGGTTTGCAGTTGTTTGCAAGCTTTGCAATCCTATTAAATTTTCCAAGACAAAACAAAATGAAAGGTATGGGTCAAATAGTAACTTGGTCAGTTAGAGATGAAACATTGCATTGTAATTCCATGATTAAATTATTTAGAACTTTTATAGATGAAAATCCTAAAATATGGACTGCGCAACTAAAAAAAGAAATTTATGAATCTTGCAGAACAATAATTTCTCACGAAGATGCATTTATTAATTTAGCTTTTGAAATGGGTCCAATAAAAGGTTTAACAGCTGATGAAGTAAAACAATATATTCGTTGGATAGGCAACCGTAGATTAACTCAACTTGGACTTGAACCTATTTATAAAGTGGAAAAAAACCCTTTAACATGGCTCGACACAATGCTTAATGCTGTTGAACATATGAACTTCTTTGAAGGAAGAGCTACAGAATATTCAAAAGCTTCAACCAGAGGTAATTGGTCAGAAGCCTTTTCATAATTTATTCACTTCCTTAAATACATATCTCTTAGTAAACTAATCTCTTGAAAGGAGGTCTTATGGCAACATTTTATGCATTGGGTAAATATACTGCTCAAGGGTATCAAGGTTTCTGCAAAGATCCAAAATCAGATAGAGCTCAAGCAGCTCG
>SHAO01000033.1 GCA_004213215.1 Candidatus Pelagibacterales bacterium
CGAATCTATTTCGCAGGGAATCTGTTTTCCCGAATAGCAATTTAATGCTTGGTTTTCTATCATCTTAACAATGTGTTTTTTTGCAATTTCTGGATTAATAATCATTGCATTCTTTTTTGATCTTGAAATTAAATTACCATCATCCTCATAATTCCTGTCAGCAAATATTTCTGTCGCAATTTTCATTCCAAGTTTTTTTCCTGCCTTTTCCATTTGAGATCCAGTTGGAACTAAAAAAATTAATTCTTTATCAACTTTTATTATTGATTTAGAAATTACTTCAGCTAGTTCATAGTTTTCACAAGCCATATTGTTTAAAGCTCCATGGGGTTTTACATGAGTTACTTTCATTCCAGCTTTATTAGCAATATTAAAAAGAATATTTACTTGGTCTATAATTAATTTTGTTATTTCACTCGAGTTTAAATGAAGTCTTTTTCTTCCAAAATTTTCTAAATCGTTAAAAGATGGGTGAGCACCTATACTAACATTATTTTCTTTAGAAATTTCGATAGTCTTTTTCATGGTAGACTTATCTCCCGCGTGATATCCACATGCAATATTTGCTGAATTAACAATTTTTAGTAACAAAGGGTCGTTTTCAGTTGAATGTAACTTTGAACTTTCGCCTAAATCACAATTAATATTAATTTCCATCTTTTCACTCCTAGGTTTATTTAATAAGGAATACCAACTATTATATCAACTTATGTTTAAGAAACTAAACAATATTGGAGATTGTGGCATCGTCTGTGATTTTGGTGAAGAAGTTAATAGAGAAATAAATAGCAATGTTATTAAATTATTTCATCACATAAAAGAGAAGGTCTTAGATGGTAGTTTGAAGGGAATTGTAAACTATACACCATCATACAATAAACTAATTATAAACTTTGATCTTGATAAAATAAACTCATACAAAATTATTGATTTTTTAAAATCAGTAGATTTTTCTAAACTAAATCTTTTTCAAAAAAGTAAAAAATGGACAATTCCTATTTGTTATGACTTTGAAATAGATTTAGGAAATATTTCTAAAATATTAAAAATGGAAAAAGAAGAAATTATAAATATTCACCTAAATACTAATTTTTTTATTTACATGGTTGGTTTTATACCTGGCCATCCTTTTATGGGAGATTTAAACCCAAAACTTTTTTTAAATCGTTTAAAAACACCTAGAGTAAAAATACCACCAGGATCAGTCGGTATAGTAGAAAAATTTTGTAATATATATCCTTACGAAAGTCCCGGTGGCTGGAATATTATTGGAAGAACCCCCACAAAACTTTTTAATAAAGAAAATGAAATTAGACCGTGTCTCTTATCTCCAGGAGATACAGTAAAATTTAAATTAATTTCAAAAAAGGAGTTTGGAAAACTGGCAAATGAGTAATTATTTTTTTGAAGTTCTGAGGCCTGGTATTAACACTACATTTCAAGACAAGGGTCGTTTTCATATGCAACATCTTGGTGTTACTCCAGGAGGGTGCATGGATTTAGATGCATTTTTAATTGCAAATGCTTTGGTAGAAAATTCTCCAAACGAAGGGGTTCTTGAATTTGCTTATCAAGGACCTTTACTAAAATTAATTAAAGGTAAAACCAAAATTGCAATTACGGGCAATGTTCTTTTTCAAATAATTAAACCAGACCAGGATATCTTGAAAGGAGAGTGTAACAGAACTTATACATTAGATGAAGGAGACCAGGTTAATATTTTAGCAACACAAGAATCTGTATATGGCTATATGGCTTTAGAAGGAGGGTTTGATCTAAAACCTTTTTGTAAATCTGTTTCTATTTTGTCTAGAGCTCAAATTGGACCTAATGAAGGAAAAAAAATAAAAATATCTGATCAAATAAAAATTAAAGTAAATAGAAAAAATAAAAAGATTTTTTTATGTGAAATTGAAAAAAAAAATAAAAAAATAATCAGAGTATTAAAAGGTTCTCAATTTGATTATTTTTCAAAAGAAAGCCAAAAAGATTTTTTTACAAAAGAATATAAAATTTCTAATCTAACAGATCGTATGGGCATGAGACTGGAAGGCACACATATAAAAAATATTGTTAGTACTAATATTCGATCAGAAGGTATCACCAAGGGTGCTATCCAAGTGCCAGCTGACGGTCAGCCAATTGTATTATTAACTGATCATCCTACGATAGGGGGGTATCCTAAAATAGCAAATGTTACATCAGTAGATTACAATCAATTGATTCAGAAAATTCCTGGAAAAAAAATATCCTTTGAGCTTATTAAGTTGCATGAGGCTGAACAATTGTATAAAGAGCATCTCAATAGTATTTCAAAAATTATAAAGAATATTACAGAGATAAATTGACCTTATTAAATAAAATCCCTGGTACAATTTTAGTTCTATTAGGAGCTTTATGTTTAAGTTTTGGAGGTATAATTGTTAAATCATTTGAAGGAGCTAATTTATGGCAGATTCTTTTTTGGAGACAAATCTTTTTCACAATTATTGTGGGTTTATATCTATTAATTGTATTCAAAAAAAATTTTTTTAAATCTTTTCATGCATCTGGATTGCCTGGACTTATAGCTGGAATATCTTTAGGTATTGGTTTTTCTGCTTATGTATTCGCCATGTATCATACTACTGTTGCAAATACACTTTTTATAATTTCAACAGAAACAATTTTTTTAGCATTATTTGGTTATATTTTTTTAAAAGAAAAAATTAATTTTGTAACTTTAATTTCAATTTTTATGGGCATGTCTGGTGTTTTTCTTATAATTGGAAGCTCTTTATCTATTCAATCTAGCAGTCAATTTTTTGGTAATATTGTTGCATTTATAATGCCAATTTCATTTGCGGTATTAATTGTGATTGTAAGAAAATATCCAAAAGTTGATATGGTTCCATCTCAATTTATTGCAGGAGCTTTTGCTGCATTAATAGGATACTTGGTTGCTGGCAAGCTGTCGATTTCATCTCATGATTTATTTCTGGGTTTTTTAGCAGGAACTTTCCAAATTGGTTTTGGTTTCATAATGATTACAATTGGATCTCAAACCACTCCTGCTGCTGTAGTTGGTATTTTGATGTTGACAGAAGCAGTTTTTGGACCACTTTGGGCTTGGCTTTTTATAAATGAGATACCACCAACAAGCGTTATAATTGGAGGGTGTATTATTATTTCAGCAATTTTATTTGAATTTTTTTTAAGTCCAAAGAAAAAAGAATAGTTTTATTTATTATAAATTTTCTAATATGAAAATCGCAGTTATTGGATCAGGCATATCCGGATTAAGCGCAGCTCACTTTTTGTCAAAAAGGCATAAAGTAGATTTATTTGAGAAAAATAATCATTTTGGTGGACACTCATATACTGTTGAAGTTCCAATGAAAGATTCAAATAATTTTATTTCAATGGATCTTGGTTTTATAGTATTTAATAAAGTTACTTATCCAAACTTAGTAAATTTTTTTAATTCTTTAGAAATTCCGTATGAAAAAAGCAATATGTCTTTTTCAGTTTCTATTAAAAATTCAAATATAGAATATTCAGGAAGTGGATTCAGAGGTTTGTTTTCTAATAAACATAATCTTATAAATTTTAAATTTATAAAAATGTTAAAAGATATAATTTTTTTTTACAAAAATGCTGAAAAAATAAATGAAAATGAACATCAAAATCAAACGCTAGAAGACTTTTTAGTATCTAAAAAAATGTCAAATTATTTTATAAATTTTCATATTATTCCAATGGTAGCAGCAATATGGTCTATGCCTCCCTCTTTAGCAAAAAAAATGCCAATGCCTTTGTTTTTGAATTTTTTTAAAAATCATGGTTTATTTAAAATTAAAAATAGACCAGAATGGTATACAGTGACGGGAAGAAGTAAGGTTTATGTTAATAAAGTTTTACAAACAATAAGTGGTGAATATTTTAAAAATTATCAAATTAATAAAGTTTATAGAAATAATAAAAGTGTAAGATTATATTATGGTTCATCAGATGAATATTTTGATTATGATCATGTGGTTTTTGCAACTCATGCTGACGAAACATTAAAATTAATTCAAAACCCCACAACAAAAGAAAAAATTTTTTTAAATAATTTTAAATATAAAAAAAATTTTGCTTATCTTCATACTGATGATTATTTTATGCCTAGAAATAAGAATTTATGGTCAAGTTGGAATTCAATTTTGGATAAACAGGATCCTAATAAAAGTTGTGTCACGTACTGGTTGAATAAATTACAAAATTTAAAAACTTCAAAAGATTATTTTCTTACCCTAAACCCAATTATTGAAATTGATTCTAAAAAAATTATAAAAAAAGTTCAGTTTACTCATCCTTTTTATGATATGAAAACAATTGAAACTCAAAAAAATCTTTCAGAACTGCAAGGGGAAAATAATAGCTGGTTCTGCGGTAGCTATTTTGGTTATGGATTTCATGAAGATGGTTTAAAGTCTGCTATAAAAATTGCAAATAAATTATGAGTTTTTTTTCATCTTGTATATATTCAGGTATTGTTACACACAGAAGATTAAAGCCTAAAAGACATTTTTTTTCTTACAAAACTTTTTCTTTATTTATTGATTTGAGTGAAATTGTAAATTTAGAAAAAAAAATAAAATTCTTTTCCTATAATAAATTTAATATTTTGAGTTTTTATAACATTGATCATGGCCCACGAGATGGAAGCAGTTTAGTTAAGTGGGTAAAGAAAATATTAGCTGAATCTAAAATAGACACTGGATTAGGAGCAATAAAATTACTTTGCTTTCCGCGTTTTTTTGGATACGTTTTTAATCCTTTAAGTATTTTTTATTGTTACGATGAAAAATCACAACTTAAAGCAGTTCTTTATGAAGTAAAAAATACTTTTAATGAACAGCATACCTATGTATTTCCAGTTTCACAGTCTTCAAATTTGATTCTGCATAGGTGCGATAAAAAATTTTATGTTTCCCCGTTTATAGAAATGAAAACATTTTACAACTTTAGATTGTTAAAACCTGGTAATGTGATGAGTGTTTTTATTAAACAGGCTGATGCAGAAGGGGCTTTACTGATTGCATGCCAGACTGGAAAAAGACTGGAAATGAATAATAAAAATTTATTTTTCCAGTTTTTAAAGCATCCCTTAATGTCTTTTAAAATTATTTTAGCGATACATTTTGAAGCATTTAGATTATGGATCAAAGGTATTAGATATGTGAAGAGAAAAATTAAAATTAAAAATAACTTATCTTTAGAAAAATAATGAATTTAGGCCTTAATTATCTTTGTGACAAATTTATTTTTTGGAATCTTAAAAAAATTTCTAAAGGATACTTGCAATTAATTGATTCAAACGGAAAAAAATATTTTTTTGGAGATAGTGAAAGTTTTTTAAGAGCAAAATTAAAAATCAATGATCCTGGTTTTTCCTTAAAATTGTTAATAAAAGGAAGTAGCGGTTTGGGCGAGAGTTATATTAATAATGAATTTGAAACAGACGATTTGCCATCTTTGATTGAATTAAGTGCAAGAAATATTAAAACAACTTACAAATTTTCTGGTTTTTTTCAATTTTTTTCATTAAAAAATTTTTTAAATAAAAATATATTTTCCAACACAAGAAAGAGAAGTAAAAAAAATATATCTCTTCACTACGATTTGGGAAATGAGTTTTTTTCTGCTTGGCTTGATAAAACACTTACTTACTCTTGTGGTATATTTAATTCTTCAAAAGAGAGTTTAGAAAAAGCACAAATTAATAAATATAATAAATTAATAGATCTTGTAAAACCAAAACCTGGAGATAAAATTTTGGAAATAGGATGTGGATGGGGCGGTTTTGCAGAACACATAGCAAAAAATTATGATGTTCAACTAGATTGTATTACAATTTCAAAAAAACAATTTTTGTTTACAAAAGCAAGAATTAATAATGCGAAATTAAACCACAAAGTAAATGTTAAACTATTAGATTACAGAGATGTAAATAAAAAGTATAACTCTATTGTATCAATTGAAATGATTGAAGCTGTTGGAGAAAAATATTTAAATCAATATTTTAAAACTATAAAGAAAAATTTAGCTGAAGGAGGCAGAGGGGCAATTCAAGCAATTATTATTAAGGATGAACTCTATGATAGATATAAAACTAGAGAAGATTTTATTCAAAAATATATTTTTCCAGGAGGTTTTTTGCCATCCCAAAAATCTCTGAACAAACTATCAATCGAATCAGGTTTAAAAATTGAGAATCATAAACTATATGGTCTGCATTACTGCAACACTTTACAGCAATGGCGAAAAAGTTTTTTTAATTCTTGGGATTTAATTTCAAGACAAGGATTTGATAATAATTTTAAAAAAATGTGGAATTTTTATCTCTCTTATTGCGAAGCAGGTTTTAAGTCTAAAAATATAGATTTAATACAGTTTTCCTTGTGTAATAAATAGTTAAAAATGAAAAAAATATTTACTTTATTAATTGCAATTTTACTTACTAACTGTTCAGGTAACAATATGAAACCAATAGATTTTAAAGATCAAACACCTAGATTAATTATAGAAGATTATTTATCAGGTAATGTTAAAGCCTGGGGAATTTTACAAGATAGATCTGGTAAAGTGACAAGACAATTTTCAGCTGATCTAAATGGAAAATGGGATGGAAGACAACTAATTTTAGATGAAAAATTTAATTGGTCTGATGGCGAGGTGCAAACAAGAAAATGGAAAATAAATAAAATTGATGAACACAATTATGAGGGCACAGCCCCAGATGTTGTGGGTGTTGCTAGAGGCTATTCTTATGGACCGGCATTTAAATTTGAATATGTTTTGTTAGTACCTGTCAAAGGAAAAGAGATGAAAATTACTTTCGATGATTGGATATTTAAACAGGATAATAAAGTAGCAATTAATAGAGCTACAATGACTAAGTTTGGTATAAAAGTAGCTGAACTAACTGTTTTTTTTCAAAAAGATTAACGTTTTTGAGTTTTTGTTAATTTTCTAATTAGGTATAAATAAATTTTATTAGGTAAAATTTTAAATAATTTCATTATAATTGTTAATTCTTTAGGAAAAGTAATTTCAAACGAGTTGCTTTTTATTAAGCCATTATAAATCTTGTTAGCAGCAAATTCTGGAGATTTAATAAAAGGCATTTTAAATTCATTTTTATCAGTTAATGGTGTTTTAATAAAACCAGGAGATATTAAAGAAATTCTTACTTTATGTCTTTTAAAATCAAAGTATAGACTCTCTGCTAAATTTATCAAAGCAGCCTTTGATGGACCATAACCTGAGGAATTTGGTAAACCTCTATAACCTGCTACAGAAGACATAATTGCTATATGTCCTTTTTTTTTATTTTTTAAATGCAATTCGGCAGCTTTTATACAATTCAAAGTACCAAAAAAATTTACTTTCATCACGTTTTCAATCTTATCAAGGTTAATTTCTTTTTCAGTTTTAGGATCGTATGTTCCAGTTGAAAATATACATAAATCAATATTCAAATATTTTTTCAAAATACTTTCAAACACCTGATTGCAAGAATTTCGATTTGTTACATCTAGAGGAAAGGAGGAAATATTTGGATTTGTTTTTGATAATTCATCTAATAATTCTTCTCTTCGAGCAGAAATAGCTGTCTGCCAACCTTCACTGGCAAATTTTATTGCTAAGGCTCTACCTATCCCACTGCTTGCACCAGTAATCCATATATTTTTAGCCATCAAATGAATTTATCCTTTTTTAATTATATTAAAAATACGAAATATGCGTCAAGATAGTATTAGACCAAATAAAAATAAATTAATATTACATTATACTAAAATTCTTAATTTATGAAAAAAAAATATATAATTTTTGGTGCTACTGGTGCAATAGGTAAATCACTGGCAAATCAACTCTATGACAATAAGTTAGACTGCCATTTAGTAGCTAGAAATGAAGAGCAACTAAAAGAAATAGCACAAAAGTTAAACTGCACTTACTCTGTATGTGATGTATTAAAAATTAATTTTGTAGATGATTTGTTAAAAGATTTATCTGATGTCGAAATTCTTGGTATTGCATACTGCATTGGATCTATCGATATAAAACCTTTTAAAAATACAAGAGCAAATGATTTTGTTTCAAGCTATGTACTTAATCTTGTCGCAGTTACAGAAATAATTAGAAATTTTGAAGAAAACTTAAAAAGAAATAAAGGTTCTGTCGTTTTATTTTCTACTGTTGCTGCAAAAAAGGGTTTTGCAAACCATAGTATAATTTCGTCAGCTAAAGCAGGTGTAGAAGGTTTAACGGTAGCTTTAGCAGCAGAGCTCGCCCCTAATATAAGAGTGAATTGTATAGCCCCAAGTTTGTCCAGATCTAAAATTGCAAATAAAATTATTAAAAATTTATCAATAGAGGAATCGATAGCAAAATTACATCCTTTAAAAAGAATAGGAGAGGGCGTTGATTCGGCAAATTTAGCAAATTTTTTGTTAACTACAAAAAGTTCATGGATTACAGGGCAAATTATCGCTGTTGATGGGGGTAGATCAACCATAGCTTAAATGTTAACCATATAACTATGCAAAATTTTCAAAAATATTTTTCTTTACTTTTTTTTCTAGCTTTTTCTTTTGGGGCGTCTGTGTGGGGTGGTTTTGTAACTAGCGTGTATAAAGAACCTTGGTACTCGATGTTAAATAAACCAGGGTTTAATCCACCAGATTATATATTCCCTACAATTTGGATAGTTCTTTACTTATCCATGGCATTCGCCGTGTGGCTGATTTGGATAAATCCAAAAAAAACAGAAAAGGTTATATATATTTATTTCATTCATTTACTTGTTAATGCGAGTTGGAGTATAGTTTTCTTTGCTTTGCACCAAATCTTTCTCGCTCTACTAGTAATAGTTATAATTTTACTTTTAGTATTATGGCTAATCAAATTATACTATCCCATTAATAAGATAAGTGCTTTTTTAATGGTTCCCTATGCAGTTTGGTTATGTTTTGCTTTTGTATTAAATTTAAATATTCTTCTACTTAATTAATATTTAGTATTTTATAATAAATAATATGGATGATGTTATAATAATTGGTGGTGGTATTATTGGTGCATCATCAGCTTATTTTTTATCTAAAGCAGGAAGAAAAGTTAAAGTTTTTGAAAGAGATCCAACATATAAAAAAGCATCTTTTCCATTATCTTTAGGCGGTTTTAGACGTCAATTTTTTCAAAAGGAGAATATATTGTTAGGAAAATTTGCAAAAGATTTTATTATTCAAATTCCAGAACTTCTCAAAACTAAAACAAATCCTAAACCAACCGCAAGTATGGTACCAAATGGATACTTATTGTTATTCGGAAAAGAACATGCTGAAGAGCAGTACAAGGCATTAGAAAATCATGCGGCATGTGAAGCGGGCACCAAAAATATAAAAGGAACAGATTTGTCGAAAATATTTCCTTATGTAAGCAGCGAAGGAATAGAAACAGCAACTTACACAGATAGTAAAATTGAAGGTTGGATTGATCCTTATTTATTTCACAATGCTCTAAAAAGTAAAGCTATCGAATTAGGAGCGGAATTTATTAAAAAAGATATTAAATCTATTGAAGAAATAAATGCTAAAACAATTATATCAGCAGCTGGATGTTGGACTAATGAACTACTAGCTGATATTCCTGTAGTTCCACAAAAACATACTGTCTTCAGAGTAAAATGTCCTAAACATATCCCTGAAATGCCCCTAACAGGAGATTTGACAACAGGTGTATATTGGAGACCAGAAGGAAAAGAGTATTTAGCTGGATCTCCAATTTCAAAGTTTGATGCTAAGGACTTAGAACCAGAATGGAATGATTTTGAAGAATTAGTGTGGCCAGCTTTAGCAAAAAGAATACCAGCTTTTGAAGAGTTAAAATTAACTGGAGGTTGGGCGGGTTATTACGATTGTAACAAACTTGATAATAATGCAGTAGTTGGTAAACACCCAAAATATGAAAATCTTTTTATGGCAACTGGATTTACAGGTAGAGGTTTAATGCAAGCCCCTGGCGTTGGAAGAGCGTTAACAGAATTAATAACCACTGGGTCTTACCAATCAATTGATCTATCCTGTTTTGCTATTGAAAGAGTATTAGAAAATAATAAGAGACCAGAACCGTACGTTCTATGATGATTGTAAATTTTACACCCTTATCTGCTTTTATTGGTGGAATAATAATTGGTCTTGCTGTTGTATTGTATTTTATTGGAAATGGTAAATTGGCAGGAGTTAGTGGTATTGCTAATAATTTTATTTCATCAAAAATTAATAGAATAGATAATTTTTTATTTATTATAGGTTTAGTCATTGGACCAATCATATTTAGCATATTTATTAATGATGAAATTCCTTTTTTAATTACAGATTCTTTTCCATTAATTATCTTTGCTGGTTTATTAGTTGGCGTTGGAACTAGAGTGGGCGGGGGCTGTACAAGTGGTCATGGTATTTGTGGAATTGGACGATTTTCACTAAGATCTGTTGTTGCTACAATCACTTTTATTTTAACTGGAATAATTACTGTTTTATTCATTGGAACAATTTAAGATGAATAAACTAATTTCATTAGTTAGCGGAATTATCTTTGGTTTTGGATTAACTGTATCAAGCATGACTAACCCAGCTAAAGTTTTAGGTTTTTTGGATTTATTTGGACATTGGGATCCATCATTAATATTTGTTATGATAGGAGCTATTATTGTAAGTTCACCGTTTTTCTTTTTAAGCAAGAGTAAAAGAAAGCCACTATTTGCTCAATCTTTTTCAATTCCGGAAGCAAAAAAAATTGATACTAAATTAATCTTTGGGTCTTCATTGTTTGGTATAGGTTGGGGTTCGGTAGGATTATGTCCAGGACCAGCAATATCATCTTTAGCCTTATTAAATAATTACTCTTTAGCTTTTATTGTGTCCATGTTTTTAGGATTTTTGTTGGCAAAGATTTTTAATTAAGCTTTTAGTACTTCAGCTTGATCTTTTACTGTCGAAACTTCTGTTTTAAACTGATTTGATATTTTTTGAACCTCTACAGAAGAAACTTTATATTCTGCACACATTGTTTCTTCGTCTTTTCCGTGCCCAGTTACCATATTAACCATGTGCTCTGGGAAATGAAAAGTAGTAAATACTACACCTTCCTTCACTCTTTCTGTTACTTCAACCTTTAACGATACCTCACCCCTTCCTGAGTAAAGTCTTGCTATATCACCAGTATTTAACTCTCTACTTTTTGCATCTTTTGGATGAAGTAGCAAAATGTCTTCATCTACAATTTTAATATTTTCAGTCCTTCTCGTCATGGTAGCGGCATTGTAATGCGCTAAAACCCTGCTCGTAGTTAGTATTAACGGATAATTTTTTTTGTTTTCTTCTATTTCGCTACTTTCTTTAAAATCAAAATACTTAATTCTACCTTTTCCTAATTTGAATTCTTTTTGGTGTAAAATTTTTGTATCTGTTCCATCTTCCTTTACTGGCCATTGTAACCCTAATTTTCCAAGTCTCTCTCTTGTAATTCCCTTAAAGAAAGGAACTACATCTGCAATTTCAGCTAAAACTTGATCAGCATCATATATTGGTTGATTATAACCAAGTTTCTGCATCATTTCTGTTACGATAACACCATCAGGTTTTGTACCCGGCAGAGGTTTTGCGGCTCTATTAACTCTTTGAACTCTTCTTTCAGTATTTGTGAAGGTACCATCCTTTTCTAAGAAAGTGGTTCCAGGCAAAACTACATCTGCATGCTTTGCAGTTTCGCTCATGAATATTTCTTGAACAACTAGCAAGTCTAATGAATTCATTGCTTTAGCAACGTGGGCGCTATTAGGATCTGTTTGAACTACATCTTCACCTATAATCCACACAGCTTTCACTTCTTTATTAATTGCTGCGTCAAAAATTTCTGGGATTTTTAATCCAGCTTTTGTTGGGTGAACAACACCATACTTTTCAGTATAAAAATTTTGAATTTTTTCATCTGCAACAGGAAAATATCCAGCGCCTTGATGTGGTTGGCAACCCATATCAGCTGCGCCTTGAACATTATTTTGGCCTCTAAGTGGATTTACACCAACGCCTGGTCTTCCAATATTTCCTGTTATCATAGCGAGATCAGCAATTAACATTACTGTTTTTGAACCTTGCTCTTGTTCAGTGACCCCAAGTCCATGGAATTCCATTGAGTTTTTTGCAGTTGCATAAGCTATAGCAGCTTGTTTTACTTGTTGTTTATCAACTCCAGCTACTTTAGCTAAGTGATTAATATCTAATTTTTTAATTTCCTTTACAAAGTTTTCGAAACCTTCTGTTCTGCTTAAAATAAAATCTTCTTTGTGTAATTTAGCTTCTATGATGAAATATAACATCATATTTAAAACTGCTACATTTGTTCCAGGTCTCAATCTGATATGGTAATCTGCTAATTTTGCAACATCAGTTGTTACAGGATCTAAAACTATAAGTTTCTTACCTTTCATGACTTGTTGTTTAATTTTTGCACCAGTAACAGGATGTGCATTTGTTGGATTAGCACCAATTACTAAAAATAAGTCTGCATGATATATATCTTCTGTAGAATTTGTTGCAGCTCCAGTACCAAATGTTTGCTGCATACCCCAAGCTGTTGGTGAATGACAAATTCTTGCACAACAATCAATATTATTTGTTCCTATTGCAGCTCTAATCATTTTTTGAAAAACATAATTTTCTTCATTAGTACATCTTGCTGAAGAAATACCTGCAAT
>SHAO01000034.1 GCA_004213215.1 Candidatus Pelagibacterales bacterium
TTATATGAAGCTATATTAAAAAATAATTCACTTATTTATAAAATATATTCTGAGAAAAAAATTAAAGAAAGACATAGACATAGATATGAAGTGAATGTTGATTATAAAGATGCTTTTGAAAAGAAAGGTTTAATTTTTTCTGCTTTGTCCCCAGATGGTATGCTTCCTGAGATAGTAGAGTTAAAAGGACACCCTTGGTTTATAGGAGTTCAGTTTCATCCTGAATTTAAATCAAGACCTTTTACACCACACCCTTTATTTTCTTCTTTTATTAAAGCAGCTAACAATAAAAGGATAAACTAATGGAAAATAAACTAGTTAAATGTGGGAATTTAAATATTTCAAACAAAAATCCGTTCACTTTAATCGCTGGACCTTGCCAATTAGAAAGTGAGAAGCATGCTCTTGAAGTCGCAATAGAACTAAAAACCATAACTGAAAAACTAGGTATAGGTCTGATTTATAAGACGTCATTTGATAAAGCTAATAGAACAAGTTTAAAAGGAAAAAGAGGTGCAGGTCTTGAAAAATCTCTTCCAGTTTTTGATAAAATTAGAAAAAATGTTGGTATACCTGTTTTAACAGACGTTCATACAGTTGAGCAGTGTGAAATTATTTCAAAACATGTTGACGTTTTGCAAATACCAGCTTTCTTATGCAGACAAACGGACTTACTAGTAGCCGCTGCTAAAACTGGAAAAATTATAAATGTAAAAAAAGGACAATTTTTAGCGCCTTGGGATATGGTAAATGTTACTAAAAAAATTGAAGATACTGGTAATAATAATATTTTAGTCACAGAAAGAGGAGCCAGTTTCGGATATAATACCTTAGTTTCTGATATGAGATCTTTACCCATTATGGCGAAGAATGGATATCCAGTGGTATTTGATGCAACTCATTCTGTGCAGCAGCCAGGAGGTATGGGAGACAAAAGTGGAGGACAAAGAGAATTTGTAGAATATCTTGCTCGCGCAGCAATTGCTGTAGGTGTTGCGGCAGTTTTTATGGAAACACATCCTGACCCTGACAACGCTCCATCAGATGGACCAAACATGGTTCCTTTATCAAAAATGCCAAGTTTGCTAAAACAGTTAGTTGAAATAGATAAATTAATAAAGAATGGCAAAAATTAAAAAGATCAAAGGCCGACAGGTTTTTGATAGCAGAGGACAACCGACTGTAGAAGCTGAAGTTTATTCAGATAAGGGTAATTATTCATCAGCAATAATTCCTTCAGGCGCATCCACAGGAACCCATGAAGCTTTTGAATTAAGAGACAAAGAAAATAAAAAATACTTAGGCAAAAGTGTCCTCAAAGCAATTGATAATATAAATGGTCCAATAGCTAAAGCGCTAAATAATACTGATATAAATAATCAAGTAGAAATAGATAAGATTTTAATTGATTTAGATGGCACCGAACAAAAGAAAAAACTTGGTGCAAATGCAATCTTAGCTGCCTCCATAGCTTCATGCAAACTTGCAGCAGTTGAAAAAAATATTTCATTATTTAAAAACATAACAAATTCCAAAAGCTATAACCTACCTGTTCCATTATTAAATATTATAAATGGTGGAGTGCATGCAAAAAATAATTTAGATATTCAAGAATTTATGATACGACCAGATCGAGCTAACTCATTTTCTGAAGCTATGAGAATGAGTTTTTTAGTAATTCAAAATTTAAAAACTATGTTAGATAATACTAACGTAGGTGATGAAGGAGGGTTTGCTCCAAATTTAAAAAATGAAGAGGAGGCGATCCAATTAATAATAGAGGCGATTGAAAAATCTGGATTTGAGCCAGGAATAGATATTTCTATTTGTTTAGATGTTGCGGCTAATGAGTTAAGTAAAGCAAAAAATATTGATTATTATTCTAAGTTAATTAATAAATATCCAATAAAATCTATAGAAGATCCTTTCTCAGAAGATGATTGGGAATCGTGGAAAAAATTAACAAAAAGCACAAATATTCAGATTGTAGGTGATGATTTGTTTGCAACTAACATAAAGAGATTAAAAAGAGGTATACAAGAGAAGTCAGCAAACTCAATATTGGTTAAATTAAATCAAATTGGCACAGTTAGTGAAACAATTGATGTAATAAATTTAGCTCAAACAAATGGTTTTAAAACAATTATTTCACACAGGTCAGGAGACTCCGAAGATACTTTTATTGCTGATTTGGCAGTTGCTACTAATTCTACTCAAATCAAAACTGGCTCACTAGCAAGATCTGAAAGAGTGGCTAAATACAATCGTTTATTAAGGATAGAAGATGAGCTTGGAAATTCTGGAAAAATAGCTAAAGTTTAAATATATGAGATTTATAAAAATTATAAATAAAAGAAAATTAACTTTACTCAGTATTTTTATGTTCCTTTATGTTTTGTTAAATCTAATAGACGGTGAGAGAGGTCTTATTTCTTATTATGAAAAACAAAAAAAAATAGAACAACTTTTTAAACAAAAAAAAGCACTTACAGTTGAGTTAAATTTAGTAGAAAAGAAAAACAGATTACTCACTGGAGTTATAGACACAGATTATTTAGAAATTTTATATAGAAAAAAATTTATGGTTGGTAGAGATGCTGAGAAAATTTATATAAAGTAATATTTATGAAGGCAAGACATCCAGAAAAAGTTAATAACCCAATAAATCCTATCAAAAAAAAACCATACTGGATTAGAACTAAAATTAGCAACCCACAAAATTATATTAAGACAAAAGATGCAATTGATAAAAAAAGATTACATACTGTATGCCAAGAAGCTAGTTGTCCAAATATTTTTGAATGCTGGAGTAAAAGACACGCAACATTTATGATAATGGGAGATACATGTACACGAGCTTGTGCTTTTTGTAATGTAAAAACAGGTAAACCTGATTTTTTAGATCCATTTGAACCTATTAAAATTGCTCAAGCTACAAATGAGTTAAATCTAAAACATGTAGTCATTACTTCTGTTGATAGAGATGATTTAAAAGATGGAGGAGCAAATCATTTTTATAAAGTGATAACAGAAATAAGAAGATTGAATAAAAATACTACTATAGAAGTTTTGACACCTGATTTTTTAAGAAAAGAAAAATCTTATATGAAAGTAATTGATGCTAATCCAGACGTTTTTAACCACAATGTTGAAACGATACCCAGATTATATAGACCAGTTAGACCTGGTTCTAATTACCTTGCATCAGTAGATTTACTAAAATCTGTAAAAAAAATTAATAAAACAATATTTACAAAATCAGGAATTATGTTGGGACTAGGAGAAACTAAACATGAAGTTTTAAAAGTAATGGATGATCTATTGATTGCAAATGTTGATTTTTTAACTATTGGACAGTATTTGCAACCAACAAAAAAACATTTTCCTTTAAATAGATATGTGCATCCTGAAGAGTTCCAAGAATTTAAAGAGTTAGCATTATCTAAAGGTTTTTTAATTGTAGCATCATCTCCTCTCACAAGATCCTCATATCATGCAGATGAAGATTTTTTTAAAATGAAGAAGTTGAGAGAAAAACAATCTCAATGCCATCAGCTTCAATAAAAAAAAATATCCCCTGCTCAAAAGAAAATTTAATTAAAATGGTTCTTGATATTGAAAAATATCCAGAATTTGTGCCTTGGTGTCTAAATGGTAAGATTCATAACAAAAATGAGAAAGATAATGTAGTAGAAATTACTGCGGATTTAACAATAGGAAAAAGTTTTTTTAACGAAACTTATAAAAGTTTTGTTATTTACAACAAAGCTAAAGATTCAATTTATGTTACCAATATAGAAGGCCCTTTGAAGCATTTAGAAAATAAATGGTTTTTTAAACAAAATGGAGAAAATAGTGAAGTAGAATTTAATGTTGATTTTGAGTTAAAAAATAAAATTTTCAATATATTAATGATTAAATCTTTTGATGTTGGATTAAAAAAGATAGCTAATGCGTTTGAAAAAAGAGCAATTGATTTATTTAATAGCTCTCAAGATTAATCTTAAACATTTTTTAACAGTATTTTTTTGAATATATGAACGTCCAGCATTTTTAAAGAGAAATTTTTTTACATTAATTTTATTATTTTTTTTTAAGCCTATATAAACCAAACCCACAGGCTTTTCTTTCGAGCCACCGCCAGGACCAGCCACGCCTGTCACAGAAACTGACATTTTAGTTTTAGCTATTTTACCAACATTCTTGACCATAGCTCTACAAACTTGTTCACTTACGGCTCCATATTTTATAATAGTTTTTTTTGAAACTTTGAGAATTTTTATTTTAGATTTATTGGAATAAGTAATTAACCCAAGATTAAATACTTTTGAAGAACCATTAATAGATGTGATGGCACTTGAAAGCATACCGCCAGTGCATGATTCAGCAAAAGAAATTGTAAGTTTCTTTTTTTCTAAAAGTTTTATTATTTTATAAGAAATTTTTTTCATTAAAATACCATAAATAAAATAAGAATAGCCACAACATATAATCCAGCACAAACATCATCCATGATGACACCAAAGCTATTTTTGAAATTTTTATCGTAGTAGCTGACAGGAAAAGGTTTTATGATGTCAAAAACTCTAAATAAAACAAACATTATAAAATAATATTTTAATACTTGATCAATTTCTTTTGGAGAATTATGAGCAACTTCATAAAGACATATAGGGATAGATTGGCCTATAAATTCATCTATGACTACTTCTTTGGGATCTTTTTGAGTTAAATCTTTTATAAAGATGTTGATGGCATAAAATGAGATAAAAAAAATTATAATTATTAATATTAAAACAAAATTGGGTGTAAATTTTAAAACATGAAATAAAAAAAATAAAAACAAAACTGTAGCCAATGAGGCAAAGCTACCTGGTATTTTTTTAATTTTTCCAATTCCAAAGAGTGTGACAAATAAAAAATTTATTTTATAAATCATATTTTATTACAGATGTTAATGTTTCACTTGCTATAGCTTTACCTTTTCCAATTAAACCAAGTTTTTCTGTCGTCTTACCTTTAATATTTATTTTTTTATAATCTAATTCACATAATCTGCTTATAGTTTGCGTCATTTTTTTTGAATATTTTTTTATTTTAGGTTTTTGAGCAATTACATTTATGTCAATATTATTTATTGAGAAGTTTTTGGATTTAATTAGTTCAACTGTTTTTTTAAGTAAAATGGTAGATCTAATATTTTTATATTTTCTATTTTTGTTTGAAAATAATTTACCAATATCTCCCAGTCTACAAGCTCCAAGCAGACTATCTATTAGCGAATGTAAAACTGGGTCTGCATCTGAGTGACCTTCTAAACCAAGTTCAAATGGTATTTTTATTCCACCTAAATAAAGTTTTCTATCTTTTACCAACCTATGAATATCAAATCCGATTCCTGTATAAGTTACACCCTTTTTTAAAGATTTAAAAATATTTAAATCTTCTTTATCAGTAATTTTTAAATTTCTTTTGCTACCATCTATAGTAAAAACTTTTTGTTTATAATTTGTAAATAAAGCTGAATCATCATCTACGGATTTATTTAAATTATTTTTATGTAAAGTAAGAATTTTTTTATATGTAAAGCTCTGTGGTGTTTGAGCAAATCTTAAACTATTTCTCTCAATATTTTTAAAGATTGCCTTTTTTTTAATTCTCTTTGTTGCGTCATTTATTTTAATAACGGGTATGACCGCATGGTTTTTTTTACTTGCTTGAATAAGATTTTTTATAAGTTCTTTCGGAGGAGATGGTCTTGCTGCATCATGAATAAAAACTTTTTTACAATTCATTTTTTCAATTTTTTGCAATGCTCTATATGTAGAGTCATGTCTTGTTTTGCCTCCGATAACTTTTATTACCTTACTTAAATTTAGTTTATAGAGATGTTTTTTATGTTTTTTATTGTAAACAACTACGATTTTTTTTATTTCTGTAAAGCTTTCGAATGATTTGATAGAATGCTCTAATAAGGTCTTACCATTGACTATATGAAATGGTTTAGGAGTGTTAGATTTAAGTCTTTTGCTATCTCCAGCTGCTAATAGTATAAGAAATATGCTCATTTTTTTAAAATTGCCATATATTTATTTTAAATTTTAACTATTATTTATTAAATGACTCATATCATTAAAAATTATAAATGGGTAATAGCAACGTCAATATTTTGTATAATATTCGGCCTATTAACATTTTTTACTTTTACTAACCAAAGCTTTATTACTTTAAAGGATTCGAGTCTTCAAATATTACTAATTATTGATTCAATTTTATTATTATTATTTTTTGGGTTAATTATTTACGAAACTTACAAAATAATAAGTAAAAAAAGGACAAAAAAATTAGGCTCAGGAGTAAATCTAAAATATATCCTATACTTTTCTAGCACCACCTTATTGCCTGCAATCATAGTAGCAATATTTTCTCTTATTTTATTTAATGTTGGTCTCCAACGATACTTCGATGACAAAATGAAAAACATAGTAAATAGTTCTGCTGATTTAGCAAAAAACTATGTTGAACAAACAAGAAATTCAGTTGAGACCGACATATTGCTAATGGTTTTAGATATTAATAATAAATCTGCTTTATATTATGAAAATCCTAAAAGATTTTTAAATTTACTAACATCACAAAGATTATTACGAAGATTAGACGAGGTTCATTTAATAGATAGTTCAGCAAATATTATAATGTCAAACATTGTTGATCCAAATATGAGTTTTATCCCTCCAACACAAGAAGCTTTTGATATATCTTTAAGTGGGAAACCTGTAAGAATTTCAGACACCAATACCAACAGAACTTCAGCTTTAGTAAAATTAAATAATTTTATTGATACATATCTTTATGTAGTAAGATTTATGGATCCTAAAGTAATTAATTATCTTAAAGAAACTGGGAAAGCTGTCACTTTCTATTTTAGTATACAAGAAAGTAAAACTGGAATAAAAGTTACTTTTGGTATAATTTATTTATTAGTTGTTACGCTTTTCTTGTTTCTTGCAATAATAATTTCTATTAACTTCGCTTCAAAACTTACCACTCCCATTGTAAATTTGATTAGGGCATCCGAAAGAATAAGTTCTGGGGACCTAAATGCTAAAGTGCCAGCGATTGATACTAATGATGAAATTAAAAATTTAAATGAGAATTTTAATTCAATGATTGATAAATTAAAAATACAGCAAGACAAACTTGTTTTGTCTGAAAGATATATGG
Organism: Candidatus Pelagibacterales bacterium; assembly: GCA_004213215.1. Lineage (GTDB taxonomy): Bacteria > Pseudomonadota > Alphaproteobacteria > Pelagibacterales > Pelagibacteraceae > AG-414-E02. The sequence continues at coordinate 7,225 of SHAO01000034.1, forward strand.
CTTGGGAAAGTGTCGCTAGAAAATTAGCCCATGAAATAAAGAATCCACTTACACCGATACAATTATCTATTGATAGAATTAAAGAAAAATATTTAAATAAAATAAATGATAAAGATAATAATTTTTCAGAATATTTAAATACTATAGCAAAGCAAATTAAAGATATTGAATATTTAGTGAATGAATTTTCTGATTTTGCAAGAATGCCAAAACCTATATTCAAAAAAATAAATTTAAATAAGTTAATTTCTCAAACTATGAATTTATATAAGTTTTCTGAAACAAATATTAAATTTGATTTAATTGAAAAAAAACCTGTATTTGAATTTAATGGCGATGAAGAACAGCTAAATAGAGTTTTTATAAATTTAATTAAAAATTCGATCGAGTCTATTCATGAAAAAAAAATAGAAAACGTTCATTTTAAAGGAAAAATTGCCGTAGATATCAAAGATGATAGTGACTATATATACGTTACAATTGTTGATAATGGAGTGGGTTTTTTGAAAGTAGACAAAACAAAAATGCTTACACCATATTTTACAACTAAAAAAAAGGGAACTGGCTTAGGCCTAGCTATAGTTACTAAAATTATAAATGATCATAATAGTACAATTTTGTTTAATTCTATTGAAGATGGAGCAAAAGTAATAATTACTTTACCAAAAAAATATGACCAATGAAATTTTAGTTATCGATGATAACGCTGATATAAGAAAACTTATTTCTGGAATTTTAAAAGATAAAGGTTTTATAGTAAGAGAGGCTGCAAATTTCGATCAAGCCATGATAGAGATTAATAAAAAAGCACCAGATGTTGCAATTATCGATGTTAAATTAGATAAAGGGGATAATGATGGTATAGAACTTTTAGTTCATATAAAAAAGATTGATGAAGATGTGCCAGTTATAATGATTTCTGGACACGCCAACGTTCAAATGGCTGTTGATTCACTTAAATTAGGAGCTTTTGAATTTATACAAAAGCCTTTTTCATCTGAAAGATTAATAAATTTTGCTAATAGAGCTGCTGAAAATATAAATCTAAAAAAAGAAAAACGTGTTTTAGAAAATAAATTATTTAGCTCATATGAAATCATAGGTAAAAGTCAAGCAATAGAAAAAATAAGAAATTTAATTATAAAACTTAGTACCACTGAGAGTAGAATTTTCATTTCAGGACCAGCTGGATCTGGTAAGGAATTGATAGCTAGACAAATACACAAACAATCTTCTAGATCAAACAAACCGTTTGTTGTAGTAAACGGCGCTTTGCTAGACCCCGGGAAATATGAACAAGAGCTTTTTGGAACTGAGAATAAAAATGAAACAATAAACTATGGTTTTTTTGAAAAAGCTAAAGATGGAACTTTACTAATAGATGAAATTTCTGAGATACCGTTAGAAACACAAGCAAAAATTTTAAGAGTATTAATAGATCAAAAATTTAAAAGAGTTAACGGATTAAAAGAAATTAATGTAAATGTAAGAATTGTTAGCACATCAAGTAAAAATATAAGAGAAGAAATTGATAAGGGAAATTTTAGAGAAGATTTATATCATAGATTAAACGTAGTTCCTATTTATATACCAGCCTTGACTGATAGATTGGAAGATATACCTTTACTGTTAAAATATTTTTCTAAAAAAATTTCTGATTTAAATGGAATAAATCAAACAAAACTAGATACTAATCTTGATTTATTTTATAATTATAAATGGCCGGGTAACGTTAGAGAGTTAAGAAATTTAGTTGAAAGAATATCTATATTATCTATCAATGAAAATTCAGCCAGTATTAATCAACTTGTAAAAGATTCATTATCGCAAAAAAATATATACTCAAAAAATGATGATAACGTTCTTTCTTACCCATTAAAAGAAGCTAGAGAAAAATTTGAAAAAAATTATTTATCTTCACAATTAAAAAAGCATAAAGGAAATATATCTAAGACAGCAGAGTTTGTTGGCATGGAAAGATCTGCTCTTCACAGAAAACTTAAAAGCTTGGGTATAAAAGGCATCAATTAAATGAATATAATTATATGTGGAGCAGGAAGAGTGGGTTTTTCAATATCAAAGCAATTATCTGCTCAAGGCCATTCAATAACAGTAGTTGATCAATCCAGTGAATTTATTCAAAAAATTAATGATACACAAGATGTAAAAGGAATTGTTGGTCGAGCCACTTTTCCATCAATTTTAGAAAAAGCTGGCGCAGAAGATGCAGACATGGTTATTGCAGTAACTCAAAATGATGAAACAAATATGGTTATATGCCAAGTAGCGCATTCAATCTTCAAAATAAATAAAAAGATTGCTAGAATTAGAGGTCAAGAATTTTTAGGCGGAAAATGGGGAAAACTATATGGAGAATCAAATCTTCCAATTGATGTAATAATTTCACCAGAATTAGAAGTTGCAAAATCATTACAGAGAAAATTAGATGCACCGGGCGCTCTTGATAGCGTTCCTTTTGCTGGAGGAAAAATAAAGGTATTAGAAATTAATATTGGTAAAGATTGTCCTTTGGTCAACACTCCTTTAAGCCAACTTACAGAAAGGTTTCCTAATTTATTAGCAAACATTCTTGGTGTTATTAGAGGAGGAAAGTTTGTAATACTAAAAAAGAAAGACAAGATACTAATAGATGATAAAGCATTTGTTGTTGTTAATGCATCTCAAATTAACACAACACTTTCTGCATTTGGTCACGAAGAAAAGATGGCAAAAAAAATTTTAATTGTAGGAGGGGGCAACATTGGATTTAATTTAGCAAAAAATTTGGAAAGAGATTCCGAGGGTGTAAGAGTAAAAATTATTGAAAAAAATAAAGAAAGAGCTGAATTTATAGCTAATGAACTTAATAACACAATTGTAATTAATGGCGATGGATTGGACGAGGACGTTTTAAAAGAAGCAAATATTGAGGAATCTGAGACTATTTTATCTCTTACTAATGATGATGAAGATAATATTATGGTGTGTGTTCTTGCAGAAAAAAACAATACAAACAAAAGAACAATAGCATTAGTTAACAAGCAAAATTATAGTTTATTACAATCATCTCTTAAAATAAATGATCTTGTGGATCCAAGACTTGCTACTATATCTACTATTTTAAAACATGTTCATAAAGGAACAATTGAAACTGTTTATACTCTTTTAGATGGCGAGTACGAATTTATCGAAGCAGAAGTTTTGGAAACATCTGAGTTGATAAGTAAATCAATAAAAGATTCTAACCTTCCTAAGGAAATAAGAATAGGTGCTATAGTTAGAAAAAAAGACGTAATTATACCTAAATCAGATTTTAAATTTGAAAAGAAAGATTTGGTTGTTTTTTTAACAAAGAGAGAACATCTAGAAAAAGTAGAAAGTTTATTTAGAATAAGCTCATTAGTTTAATGAATTATAAGAGTATACTGTTTTTCTTAGGAATTTTTTCACTATTAGTTTCTCTTTTTTCTGTTCTTAATATTTTATATTCAGTTTATTTAGATTTTATTATAGATCTTGGTTCATATTTAATAACTTTTTTTATTTCTTTATTTTTTTCAATAATTTTTACTCTTACACCCTCGGAATCTCTTTCCAAATTTTTTGCTAAATTAAATCCAATGTTGCCCCCT
>SHAO01000035.1 GCA_004213215.1 Candidatus Pelagibacterales bacterium
TGCAACTTTTTTATCCCAAGGTATTTGAACAAAAGTTTCTGGATCAGGAATTCCAACTAATTCTTTAGCTTCTGGTCCATAACCAATATAGTTTTTATGACGATCTACAAATAAATTAGCTGTCGCTCCGTAAACTAATTGAAAACCTTTTTCTGCAATTCTTTCCCAGTGATCAGCCGGTATACCTTTTCCAACATTTCTTCCAGTTACTGAAATGAATTGAAAATATATATATGTAATTCCTAATTCATTTATTTTTTCTCTAACTTGTTTTACAAGTTTATCTCGGCCAGGTTGATTTACGTGTTTCTCTAGATCTGTCATTAAAACCCCCTTAAATTTTTATGATGAGAGAAAGGTAACTGAATTTTTTATTATTGTCTAGATTTGAAGTTTAACTCCAAGGGAAAGGGCTACTTGATGTTGGGTGCAACTCACCTTTCGCGTATCGATTGAATCTAAAAGGTTTTAGTAACTCGCTTTCTTCTCCTATAATTTCTTTTGCAACTAATTGACCAACACCAATCATTTTATATCCATGATTTGAATCGGCGATCATATAAACATTTTCACAAAATTTATCAAAGATTGGAAAAGAATCTGGAGTAAAACACCCAAGTCCTCCAGATGGTCCTTTACGGTATAAATTTGATTTTCCTTCAAATCTTTTTTGACAGTGTGCTAGTGCAGAACTCCACATTTCTGAAAATTCATCTGTTGTTTGATATTCTTTGGACTCAAGTCCATAAGGATCAACAGCAACATCATTAAAATGTTTATTAACAATGTAAGGAGAAGTTCCTCCTTGAACACCCAAACCATCAATGTCTGGCTTATAGTATATTCCCCAAATTTTATCAGTAATAAGTTTTCCATTTTTATCTGAATATAGAGGAGCAGTAGAGTCGACATGAATAACAGGAGGATTTTTACCATCATTTGTCTTCAAAAAATCTTTGTCAACACCAATAACGCCTTCTTGCAACATCCAATATTTCCACATAGGCACTTGATGCATTTGTCCATCTTTACCTTTTATTTCTGCAGTTTTAGGAAGGTCTAGCATGTTCCAAACATCTCTAGCCCAAGGACCAACTGCTACGACAACTTGTTCGCAATCAATAGTTCCTTTGTCTGTTGTTACTCCAGTAACTGCTTTGCTATTACTACCTCTTTTAAAACCTGTAACTTTTACTCCAGTAATGACTTTTGATCCTTTAGCTTCAGCTTTTTGAGCAATTGCTTTTATCGAATCTTTATTGAATGCATAACCGCCTCTTTTTTCGTGAAGTACAGAAGTTATTTCTTTTGCCTGCCAATCATCAAATATTGTCCTCATATACTTTGTGCAATCTTTTTCACCTTCAATAAATTCAGAATCATAACCAATAACTTTTTGCTGTTCATAGATCGAAGAAACATCCTCGTGCATTACTTCAGGAGATATTTGCATGTAGCCAACAGAATTATATTTAAAAGATTTTGGGTCACTTTCCCAAACTTCAACAGAATGTGCCATTAACTCTCTCATAGCAGGTTGAAAATAATTGTTTCTTACCACACCACAAGCAATACCACTTGCCCCTGCGGCTATAGAAGATTTTTCTAAAACAACAACATCATTTTCATTTTTATATTTTTGAGATAAATGCCAGGCTGTGCTTAGCCCATGTATACCTGCTCCGATAACTACTATTTTTGCTTTTTTTGGTAACGTTGTCATTTAAAAATTATAAAAAAACATTTAAACAAAAAAAATATTTTTTAATAGTGATAAAAAATATATATAAAAAAAATAAGGATAAAATCTTTGAAAATAGCTATATTTGTGTATAATTTGACACACTATATATTAAATAATTATGACTTTATCTAAGCCATCAAAAAAGCCAGTTAATCCTAATTTTTCTAGTGGGCCCTGCGCTAAACGACCAGGTTGGGATATTAATGTATTAAAAAATACACCAATTGGCAGATCTCATAGATCTAAAGAATGTAAAGATAAACTTAATGAAGTAATAGTTAAATCAAAAAAAATCTTAGGTTTGCCAGATAATTATTTACTAGGAATAATGACTGGCTCAAATACTGGAGCTTTAGAGGCTGCCATGTGGTCTCTTTTAGGTTCTAGAGGTGTAGATGTAATGGCTTGGGAAAATTTTGGAAAAGATTGGGTAATAGATGTGCTTGAGCAATTAAAAATTAAAGATGTAAATAGTTATGTTACTGATTATGGCATCCTTCCTGATTTAAAAAAAGTGAACTTTAAAAATGATGTAATTTTTACCTGGAACGGAACAACTGCTGGTGTTAGAATTCCAAATGGAGATTGGATACCCGAAAATAGAGAAGGCTTAACAATTTGTGACGCAACGTCAGGAATTTTTGCTATGGATATAGATTATAGTAAACTTGATGTAATTACATGGTCGTGGCAAAAAGTTTTAGGGGCAGAAGCTGCTCACGGAATGTTGGCGCTATCACCTCGTGCAGTTCAAAGACTAGAAACTTACGTTCCTTCATGGCCAATTCCAAAATTATTTAGACTAGCCAATAAGAAAAAATTAATTAAAGGTGTTTTTGAAGGAGGTACTATTAATACTCCCTCAATGATTTGTGTTGAAGATGCTTTAGATGCTTTAAACTGGGTTGAATCTGTAGGTGGAACAAAAGGCTTGGTAAAAATTTCAAACGAAAATTTGAAAATCGTAGAAGATTGGGTAAGCAAAAGTAATTGGATAAAATTTATGTGTGAAGATAAAAATACAAGATCTTCAACAAGTATTACATTATTAATTAAAGACGAGTGGTTTACCAAATTTAATGAAGAAGAACAAAGGGGAGTATTAAAAAAACTATTTTCAGTTCTAGATAAAGAAGGTGTAGCTAAAGATATTAACGGATACCCGAAAGCACCACCAAGCATAAGAATATGGGGAGGATCGACTGTACAAAATAGTGACATGAAAGCACTACTTCCCTGGATAGATTGGGCTTATAATTCTGTAAAAAATAATGCCTAAAGTTTTAATTTCAGATTCGATGAGTAATATTGCTCAAAAAATATTTGAGAAAAATAATATTCAATTTGATGTAAAAACAGGCTTATCAGAAGAAGAAATTATTAAAATTATTCCTGAATACGATGGTATGGTTGTTAGATCAGCCACAAAGGTAACAAAAAATATAATTTCAGCTGCCAAAAAATTAAAAGTTATAGGTAGAGCAGGCGCGGGCGTAGATAATATTGATGTACCCGCTGCAAAAAAAAATAATATGATTGTTATGAATACTCCGGGTGGAAATTCAAATGCTACCGCCGAACATGCCCTTGCATTAATAATGTCTGTACTAAGAAAAATTCCATTTGCTAACCAAACTACTCACAAAGCACAATGGGAGAAAAAAAATATTAAAGGTACAGAACTATCTAAAAAAACACTTGGAATAGTAGGTTTTGGAAATGTAGGAGTTCGATTAAGCAATTTAGTTAAAGGTTTTAATATGGAAATACTAGTTTTTTCAAAATCTTTAGAATCCAGAAAAAAAGATTATCCACATGTTAAAAATGTTGGTTTTGATGAGCTGATAAGTAAAAGTGATATAATTAGTTTTCACTGTAAAGCAGCAGCCGATGGCAAACCAATGATAGCTAAAGAGCATTACAAAAAAATAAAACCAACAGCTTATATAATTAATGCTGCGAGAGGCAATATTGTTGATGAAAAAGATTTAAATGAAGCACTTAATAAAAATTTAATTGCTGGAGCAGCGGTGGATGTTTTTTCAAAAGAACCGGCAAAAGAAAATATTTTATTTAATAATCCAAAAGTAATTTTAACACCGCATATTGCAGCATCAACAACTGAAGCCTCAATAGTTGTTGCTGAAATGGCAGCCAGTCAGATTAGTGATTTTTTATTAAATGGGACTAAGATTAATACAGTATAATTTATTCAAAATCATAAGCAACTAGACCATCCAAAGGTTTTGGATCAAACCAGGTTGATTTGGGTGGCATAGTTAATTTTTGATCTGCAAAATCAATTACATCTTCTATCCGTGTTGCAAATAAAGCAAAACCAACTTTTGCTTCACCTGAATTTACCTTTTTTTCAATTGATTCTAGTCCATGAAAACCTGCAATGAAATCAATTCTTTTATCATATCGTGGGTCTTCAACACCTAAAATCGGTTCAAGCAAATAATGATGCAATAAGTTGATATCTAAATTAATAATACTAAATAAATTTTGTTCAGGATTTTTTTTTAATTTAATCGAATACCAATTTTTATCTAAATACATTCCAAAAGATCTAGGTTCGCTCGGTTTGAACGGTGAATCTTTTTTTGTAACAAAAAAATTTTTTTTTATTTGCTTAATAAAATCTTTAGGAGAATAACCATATAAATCTTTTATTAATCTATTATAGTCAAGTATACGTGCTTGGCTTTTGGGAAAAATAGCTACCATAAAATAATTGTATGCTTCTTTTCCTGTATGGCTTGGATTTTGATGTTTTTTAAATTCTGCAAATTTTGATAAAGCTTCGATTCGGTGATGACCATCGGCGATATAAATTCGATTTATTGTATTAAATATTTCACTTGTCTTAAGCACAGCGCTCTCTTCATTCATAACCCAAAGTTCATGATGGCATTTATCCAATGAATCAAAAGAATATACAGGTTTAGAAACAATTTGTTTGTTAATCATTTCAGTTAATTTTGTGTCATCAGGATGAACCACATAAATAGGCCCAATCTGTGCGTTCAAATTGTTTATTTGATCAAATCTTTTCTGAGATCTTTCCAAATAAATTTCTTCGTGCCCACGAATATGTAAATTATCATAAGCTGATAATTTTGCTGTGCCAATTATTCCAACTTGAGAATGATTTTCTGTTGATATTTTATAAATATAAAAAGAATTTGTGGCATCTTTTTTTATTATTGAATTATTTTTCATTAATTCAAATTGTTCTTTTGCTTTGCTGAGTATTTTATTACTAAAAATATTTAAATAGCTCCACGGATTATTTTTTTTATGTTTTGTAATCACTTCTTCTGACAAATGATCTGTGCTAGGGATAGATACAGATGAAGCTTTTTCCTCGGTTGGCCTTAATCCTTTAAAGGGATTTATAAAATACATAATAAACTATCCTGTGTTTTTCATTGCTGCTGCAATTCCGGCAACGGTTACCAATACAGCATCTGTTAAAATTTTTCTATTTTTTCCTTTTATTTTTCTTTGATTAAGTTTTCCCATTATATCAGCTTGAAGTAAATTTAATACCTCTGCATAAGTATTTCTAATTCTTATTGATTCTCTATATTCTTTTCGTTGTTCAAGTATATAATTAGGTATAATTTTTTTATTTAAATAAACAAGAGAAGACAATTGCTTCCTAAGCTTTTCTCCAATTTTCTTTAAGTTTTTGTCAGCAAGACATTCTTCGTAAAATTTAATTACTCTTTGGTCGGTTTTTGTCAAGACCATATCTAACATATCCATCATAGCATAAAAAAAAGGCCAATGGCTTATCATATCTTTTAATATAATTTTGTTTTTACCTTCTTTAGCGATACTTAATGCTTCAAGTGTCCCGAGCCACGCTGGTAAAATAAAACGAATTTGTGTCCAGGCAAACACCCACGGTATGGCTCGTAAATTTTTTATGTCTTGGGATTTTTTGCGTTTAGATGGCCTTGAGCCAATAAAAAGTTGTCCCAATATTTTTTGTGGAGTTACATGATAATAATACTTTAAAAAGTTTTTATCTTTTTTTAAATTGTTACGATATGCATAGCTAGCAACAACACTCATATCATTCATTAATTTACGCCAATTTTCTTTTGGTTTAATCGGAGGCGATAAAGTAGCTTCTAAAACTGAACCAATATAAGTTCCAAGGGTATACTCAGCTAAAGATTCCGTACCAAATTTTTGTTGAATAATTTCTCCTTGTTCCGTAACTCGGGTTTTACAATTAACTGTTCCTGGAGGTTGAGATAGTAGGGCTTCATAAATTGGTCCTCCTCCTCGACCAACTGAACCACCGCGTCCATGAAATAAAGTTAATTTTACTTTATATTTATTTGATATTTTTTGTAATCTTTCTTGAGTGCGATATTGAGCCCAACTAGCTGCAAGTTTTCCTGCATCTTTACTTGAATCGGAATAACCAATCATTACCTCTTGTTCGTGTTTGAAATGATTTAAATACCAGGATGATTTATATAATTTTTCAATTACTTGATGTGCATTATTTAAATCAGACAAAGTTTCAAATAAAGGAACTATGCGTAAACAATTTTTCATACCAGCTTTTTTTTGTAGAACCATAACTGTTAATATGTCCGAAACATTGGAAGCCATAGAAATCACATATGCGCCCAGACATTCTCTTGGAATTTTAGAAAGCATTTTAAATGTTAGCCAAGTTTCTTTATTTTCTTTATCAAACTTCATATTTTTTGAAACCAAGGGTCTTTTTGATTTAAATTCTTTTGATAGAAAAGAAATTTTCTCTTCCTCTGTCCATTTGTCAAAATCACCAAGATGCAAATGCATACAAATATTTCTTATAAGCTTTTGATGTCGTTTAGATTCTTGACGAATATCGACCTTTACCAGATTTACTCCAAAAGAATAAGCTCTTCTTAGCAAGTCTAATATTGATCCATCGGCTATGGTTTTGCATTTAACTGAGCATAACGAATTATAAACATTTATTAGTGGATCTATTATTTCACTGATTGATTGAACAACTTTTGACTCATCTATAGGTTTTTTTTCATTTAAAAATAGCTCAATTTCTTTTTGTGTACTTATCAGTTTATTTCTTATTGGTCTTAAATAAACTCTATAAGGTTCTTGACTATTTCTAACTTTTTTTCTTAAATTTTTTGAACATTCGTGCATAGATAATTTTTGAATTATTTTAGTAAATTCCTTTTCATAGAGTGTAGCCGCCTCCCATCTTGTAAGTAAAATAATTCTTTTAGTAATACTTGATGTTACGTTTGGGTTGCCATCCCTGTCACCTCCCATCCAAGACCCAAATACAATTGGTGAAAAATTAATTGGTAATCTTTTTCCACTATAATTTTCTACAGCTTTATCAAAACGTGAACATATTTTAGGCACAGCGTTCCATAAACTGTCTTCAATGACAGCAAGACCCCATCTAGCTTCTTCACCAGGCGTTGGTCTATTTCTTTTGATTTCATCTGTTTTCCATATAGATGTAATTTCTTCATGTAAATTTTGTTCTAATGCTATTGTTTCTTTTTCAATATTTTTTAGTTTAAATATTCTTGATTTATTAAATTTTTCTAAAATATTATTTACCTGAGCATATTTTTGTATAAGTGTTCGTCTTTTTACTTCTGTTGGATGAGCTGTTAATACTAAATCAATTTTTATTTTTTTTGCATTTTCGTAAAAAATTTTTTTTGAAATTGTTTTTTTCTTTAATAATCTTTTTATGGCATCTTCTAAAATAGTAAATTCATTTGTACCTTGGGCTTTACGTACTTTTCCACTTTCTATTTTATGAACACTATCAAGCGATTCTGCTTGATTTGAAAAATTTAGAAATTTATTGAACGATCTTGCAACAATCAAAGACTCTTGAGATTTTAATTTTCTAATATTTGATATCAAATTTCGAAACTTTTTAGTTTCATTTAGTTTTATTTTTTTTTTTGTTTTTTTCCCTCTACTTGCTTTAGATAGTGATCTTATTTTTTCTATTTTATTATATAATGCGATTCCTTCTTGCTCTTTGATTACGGAACCTAATATTTTTCCAAGAAGACTAACAATTTTTGAAAGTTCTATATTCGCATTTCTTTTATGATTGTATTTTTTTACCATTTAAAACTAATTTCACAGTTTCACCCATTACAGAAGGGTTTTTAGATATTGTAACACCACATTCTTTTAAAAGCTCAACTTTTTCAACAGCACTTTCGCCGTATGCAGAAACTATCGCCCCTGCATGTCCCATAACTCTTCCTTTTGGTGCTGTCAGTCCAGCTATATATGCTATGACTGGTTTTTTCATATTTTCTTTTGCAAATTTACCTGCTTCCACTTCCTGTGGACCCCCTATTTCACCGATCATTAATATTGCTTTAGTTTGATCATCTGACTCAAATTTTTCTAAAATATCTTTAAATGAACTTCCATTAATTGGATCTCCTCCGATACCAACACTAGTTGAAATTCCTATATTTAAATTTTTTAGTTGTTGTGCTGCCTCATAACCTAAGGTACCCGATCTACCAATAATTCCAACTTTACCCTCCATATAAATATGGCCAGGCATAATTCCTAACAATGATTTTCCTGGACTAATAACACCAGCGCAGTTTGGTCCAATTAATGTCATTTTATCCTTTTTGGAATATCTTCGCATGTAACGTTTAATTTTAATCATATCATGCGACGGAATTCCGTCTGTAATTGCAACGCATGTTTTAATACCAGCATCGGCTGCTTCCATAGCTGAATCTGCCGCAAACTCTGGTGGAACAAAAAGAATACTGGCGACTGCACCTGTTTTTTTAACAGCATCCTTTACCGTATTAAAAACTGGTAATCCCAAATGTTTTTGACCTCCTTTGCCAGGAGTTACTCCACCGACAACATTGGTACCATATTTAATCATCTCTTCAGCATGGAAAGAACCAAACTTGCCAGTAAATCCTTGAATTATAATATTTGTTTTTTTATCAATAAAAATTGACATAGTTTTATCTAATTTTTCAATTTCTTTAGAGCAGCAACTGCTTTATTGGCAGCATCCTCTAAAGTAGAGGCTTCGATATATTTTATTTTACTCTCTTTTAAAATTTTATTGCCTTTTTCAACATTGGTCCCTGCTAATCTTATGACAAGGGGCATATCAATTTTAATTTTTTGTAATGCTTGAATTATTCCTTCAGCAACCCAGTCACATCTATTTATGCCGGCAAAAATATTTACTAAAATAACTTTCACTTTTTTATCTTGAGAAATTAATTTAAATGCTTTAACCATTTTTTCAGGAGTGGCCCCACCTCCAACATCAAGAAAATTTGCTGGTTCACCCCCGGCTAATTTAATCATATCCATTGATGCCATAGCTAAACCGGCCCCATTAATAATATTCCCAATGTTACCTTCGAGGCTTACATAATTAAGCCCTCTATCTGATGCATAAACTTCATTTGGATTTTCTTGCGCTTTATCTCTTAGTTCAGAAATCTGATTTCTGCGAAATAATGCATTATTATCGAAACTCATTTTGCAATCGAGAGCTAAAATGTGCTCATCTTTTGATATTACTAATGGATTAATTTCTACCATAGTTGCATCTAGCTCGCTGAATGCACGATAACACCCAACAATTACTTCAGCAGTTCTAGAAATGAGCTTAGGGTCAATTCCTAAACCAAAAGCAATCTCTCTTGCTTGAAATTTTTGCATTCCAACAGCAACCTCTATTTTTGATCTAATTATGCTTTCGGGTTTTTCTTTAGAAATTTCTTCAACGCTCATTCCTCCTTCTGTTGAGGCAACTACCATTATACATTCAGAACTACGATCAAAAACCAATCCTAGATATAATTCTTTTTTAATATCTGTAGCTTCTTCAATATATACTCTATGGATAACTTTACCTTGTTGGCCTGTTTGCTTCGTAACTAATTTTTTTCCAAGAAGTTTATCTGTTGCTTGAGCCACTTCTAACGCACTATTACAAATTATAATTCCTCCCGCTTTTCCTCTAGCTCCAGAGTGAACTTGTGCTTTAACTACCCATTTTGATCCACCAATTTCGCGAGCTTTATATTCTGCATTTTCTGGACTGTACGCAATGCCTCCACGAGGAATACCTATGCCAAAATTTGAAAGTATTTTTTTTGCTTGATACTCGTGTATATCCATCTTATTTACTTTCAATAAGTTTATTAATATTTACAATATTTTCTGCCATACGAGCTGAAGCAGCATCAATCATTCTTCCATCTAATTGAGCAGAACCTTTTCCTTCTTTTGCAGCTTTATCAAGCTCTTCAAGAATTTTTTTTGCTTTAACGACTTCTGAATCTAGTGGAGAAAATACTTTATTTGCAAGATCAATTTGTGATGGATGAATTGCCCATTTTCCCTCTATACCAATTGCTGCAGCTCTTTTTGCTGAGGCTATGTATGCATCAGAATCTTTGAAATCACCAAAAGGACCATCTATTGGTCTTAGTCCGTAAGCTCTACAGGTCATGACTAGTTGTGACAATCCATGATGCCATTGGTCTCCAGGATAATCAGGATTTAATCCTCCAATAACAATAGTTCTTGCACGTAAACTTGCTGCGTAGTCAGCCACACCAAA
>SHAO01000036.1 GCA_004213215.1 Candidatus Pelagibacterales bacterium
TAGAATAATTTTTAGGTTTTAATTAGGCCAGGTAGCTCAGTCGGTAGAGCAGAGCCCTGAAAAGGCTTGTGTCGCTGGTTCGATTCCAGCTCTGGCCACCACTACTTTAGCTGTTTTAACGGTTATATTTCAACTTGACATATCTGCTCCAAACCTATTAAAGAGTTTTTGTTGTAGGTAATCTATGACACATTATAAATAAACAACTAAGGAACGAGTAAATGAGTCTTAAAGGTAAAGTAAAGTGGTTCAATGGAAAAAAAGGTTATGGTTTCATTGAGCGTGAAGATAAAGAAAAAGATGTGTTTGTTCATCATTCAGCAGTTAGAGAAGCTGGCCTAAAGTATCTTAATGAAGGCGATGAATTAACATTTGAAGTTGAGAACGGCGAAAAAGGTCCTTCCGCAGTAAATCTGCAAAAAGCTTAATCGTATTCAATAAATTTCACAAACATATGGGGCATAATTAATAGAAAATTTATATGTAATGCCCTGTTAAAAAATTTATTGTTAGATTGGCTAATAATGAATTTAATTAAAAACAAGAAAGGTAAATAAGATGAGTATAAAAGGAAAAGTTAAATGGTTTAACCCTACAAAAGGTTATGGTTTCATTGAGCGTGAAGATAAAGAAAAAGATGTTTTCGTTCATTCTTCAGCAGCGAGAGCAGCTAATATAGAATTAAATGAAGGTGATGCTTTAACATTTGAAGTTGAGAATGGCGAAAAAGGTCCTTCTGCAGTAAATCTCCAAAAAGCATAATTGCTTACAATCTGTTGTTGCAAAGTAAAAATTTTATGTTACTTTGCAACAATGATTAAAAACTTAAAAATCGCAAATATTTCAAACGCAAAACACCATTTTGCACATGCTAGGCTATTGCTTAGCTATTAATCATACATAAAAATTTTAATTTACAATAATTTAATATAAAAAGGAGTTATGCAGCTGTAGCTCAGTTGGTTAGAGCACTAGTTTGTGGAACTAGGGGTCGGTGGTTCGAACCCACCCAGCTGTACCAAAAAAATGTCAAAAGAAAAAACACTTAAACCTTCAAAGGAATTACCCTTAGGTTTTGTAGATAGGCAAGAAAAAGAATTATTAATCCGTGATTTTGTAATTTCTAATATTAAAGAAATTATGGTTAAGTACGGTTTTCAGTACCTTGAAACGCCAAGTTTTGAGTATACGGATAGTATTGGAAAATTTTTACCTGATAAAGATAGACCAGGTGAAGGAGTTTTTTCTTTTAAAGATGAAAATAAATGGTTATCGCTTCGATATGATCTTACTGCACCTTTAGCAAGATATATAGCTAAAAACTATTTAGAAATACCCAAACCTTTTAAACGCTACCAATTAGGAACTGTTTGGAGAAATGAAAAACCAGGACCTGGCCGCTATAGAGAATTTCTGCAATTCGATGCAGATTATGTTGGAACAAAAAATTTACAGGCAGACGCTGAATTATGTGTATTGATTTCAGAGATATTGGAAAAATGTGGACTAGATAAAGTTGATTACACTGTTAAAATTTCCTCTAGAAAATTTACTGATAAATTGTTTGAAGAATTAAAAATTAATTCACAAAAGCAAATATTAGCTATTTTACGTGCTCTTGATAAAATTGATAGACTTGGTTGGGAAGAGGCAAAGAAACTTCTTGGAGAAGGAAGAAAGGATAAATCTGGAGATTATACAAAAGGTGCAGAACTTAAAGATAATCAAATTAAAATAATAGGAGATGCTTTAAAAAACAAAACTGCAAATAGTGAAGATATTGAAGAAATTATAAAAATATTTAAGGCTTATAACTTTAAAAATTATCAATTTGATCCGTCAGTTATAAGAGGCTTAGAATATTACACAGGACCTATTTTTGAAGTCAATTTAAATTTCGAGGTAAAAAATTTAAAGGGAAAAGCTATTCAATTTGGATCAATAGGTGGTGGAGGAAGGTATGACAACCTTGTTAATAATTTTGGAAATTTTGATTGCCCAGCAACTGGAATATCAATTGGATTAGACAGATTAGTTTATGCTTTGATGCAGAAAAAAGATTTTAAAATAAAATCAATTCGACCAATAATGATATGCGTTTTTGATAATAATAAAATTAAAGAATACATCAATATATTAAGTAAACTTAGAAATTCAAATATTAGTTCTGAGATTTATCCAGGAGAAGGAAAGTTAAAAAAGCAAATGGAATATGCAAATAAAATAGGTTCTCCAGCTGTAATTTTATACGGTGAAGATGAAATAAAATTGGGAAAAGTAACTTTAAAGAATCTTAAAACTGGAAATGAGAGTTCTATTAAAATTGAAGATCTGGCAAATGAAATTAAAAAGTTACTCTGAAAACATAATAAAAGTATTTAAGAAAGATGGTTTTGTTTTATCAGAACCAGATGTTCTTTTAGATTCTGATTATATAATTCAAAGATCAGGTGAGAATTTTAGAAAGTTAATGCTTACTTTTGAGGATGATGCTGGTAAAAGTATTTGTTTAAGACCAGACTTGACGATTGCTTCTTGTATAAAATATTTAAAAGATAATTCAAAAAAAAATTCAAAAATTTTTTATTCTGGTCAAGCTTATAGAAGGTCTAACAATATAAAAGATAAAGTCATAAATGATCAATTGGGAATAGAAATTTTAGGTTCTAAAAATAAATCTATTGATGATTTAAAAATTTTAACAACAATTTTGAACTCAATAAAAAAAATAAAAATAAAAAACACTTCAATTAAAGTAGGTGATGTAAGTTTATTTCAAAACTTAATTGATTCTTTAAAAATTCCAGATAGATGGAAGATGAGACTAAAAAGGCATTTTTGGAGACCTCAATATTTTGAAGATCTATTAAATAGACTTGAAACCAATTCTGATGTGGATCCAACTGCAGTGGATTTAGATAAAAGAAAATTTTCTGAGATGAAAAACCTTGATCAAAATAATGAAATTGCTAACCGAAAAGTTTCTGAAATTTTGTCTAGATTTGATAGAAAAATTAAAGACCCAAGATCATTTTCGGAAAATAAAAAAATTGCAAAAATTATTAGAGAATTTTTAAAAATTAATTGTTCAATTGATAAATTAGAAAAGATTTTAAAAAATTTTGTTAAAAAAAATAAATTAAATAATAATGTATTTAAGGATTTATCAACTATAAAAAATTTATCAAAAATAAATCCTAAAACTATTTTTTCGACAAACTTTGGTAGAGATATCGAGTATTATACTGGAATAGTTTTCGAGATATACAAGTCACCAAAAAAAGAAATCGCGAGAGGTGGAAGATATGATAGTTTACTAAAAAGTCTTGGCGCCAAAAAAAATATATCAGCAGTTGGAGCAGCAATTAATTTAAATAATTTGTAAAATGAAAAATTTAATAACTATAGGTTTACCAAGCAAAGGAAGATTGAAAGAAGATTCAATTCGTTTTTTTGAAAAAAATAATTTAAAACCAACCTCTAATGGGGGAGAAAGAAATTATTTTGCTCAGATAGAGAATTTTCCTAATGCAAAAATAATTTACTTACACGCCAAAGAAATAATACAAAGACTTGGTGATGGCACTCTTGATATTGGTATATCAGGTTTAGATTTGCTTAGAGAGTCATCGATCAATCTTCAAAAAAAAATTGAAGTTAAAAAAAAACTAAATTTTGGTGTGGCTGATGTTGTGGTTGCTATTCCTGATGACTGGATAGATGTACAAACAATAGCTGATTTAGAAGAAGTTTCTTTCGAATTTCGAGATAAAAAAAATATTAGATTACGTGTAGCAACAAAATATCCTAATTTAACTAATAGTTTTCTTGTTTCAAAAGGTGTTACTCAATATAAACTCATTCCAAGTCTCGGAGCAACCGAAACATATCCTTTTATTGGTTCCTCAGAAATAATTACTGATATCACTTCAACTGGAAAAACTTTAAAAGATAATAATCTTAGAGTTTTAAAAGATGGATTTATTTTAAATTCTCAAGCTTGTTTACTCATCTCAAAAAAAAAGGCCACAAGTTTGCGGCCTTTTTTAAATTCATTAATTTAAGGGGATTACATTCACACACATAGTACGCCAATACTCACTTATTTAAAAACTTCACTGCAAACTTCACTGCAGAATTAGACGAAACGAGAAGGGTACGAGAAGGATGACTTCGTTGAAGAATGAGGTTAAAATGATTTTAAAAAATATATGAACTTTATTGATGCTGTAAAAACTTGTTATACAAAAAAATATTTAAAACTTGAAGGAAGATCTTCAAGACCAGAATTTTGGTATTTTGTGTTATTTTATTATGCGGTAATTGTATTAATTATTTTGGTCGATGTTTATTTTCTAAATGTGTCTACAAATGAATTTTCAGCAGACCCAGATGCGTTTTCTGAATTAGGAATTTATTTAATATTTGGGTTCGCCATTGCTTCATTGCCTCCTTATATTGGGGTAACGGTAAGACGACTTCATGATATTAACCAATCTGGATTATGGGTGGGGGCAGCATTTGGTCTTGCCTTTGTCTCGGTTGTTTTACCTTTTGCTGGAATGGCAGGTTCAATCATAAATATAATTATATTAATTATGTGTATCCAGTCAGGAAGTAAAAAAAGTAATAAGTTTGGTAAAAGGTGATCAATAAGTGATCAGATTCTGAGTGAAATTTGATCACTAATCATAGTAACATTTTCTCATGAAAAAACTATCTCTATACATCTTTCTGGTTTTGACGTGGTGCAATGTTGGGTTTGCAGATGCTATTTCAGAATATGAAATGGCGGGTGCAAAATTAAAAATAAGTATTTTAGAAATTATGACCGAAGAGCAGGTGGTGGAAAATCTTCATAGTAGAGACTGGGGAGATGAAAAATACTTAATAATTAAATATGTTCCAGATGCTTCTAAATACCAAAATTTAGAGTTTGATGAATATTATCTAACAATTGATTCCAGTGATGAAAATCTTCCAATTGTAGCTGTTACTGCAATAGAATGGTTTAAAACTGATTTTGATGCTTGTATAAAAAAACAAAATCAATATGCAAATAAATATGAAAAAATTTTTAAAATTAAAAAAGAAGTTTTACCCATACAAGATTTTTCTGATAAATATGGTCCAGGCAGCAAATGGAGACCAATAATTTTTGAGCGTCCAAATTTTCAAACGATAAAATCAGATACTGCTTCTGTACTTTGTTACCATTATGGAACCTCTCCAGAAAATGATTTGTTTGGGGATGACAATCTAAAAATTAATATTTTGACAAGAGAATATGCTGACTCAATAACTGTTAAATGAAAAAAAACCCCCAAAACTTTCGTTCCGAGGGTTCTAATTTTGTTTAATTTCTGTATTTAGTGTGTTCTGGTTGGGGAATCGTATTACATTCTCATACTGGTTTCTAATAATACTTGATTTACTTAACATTTTGAAAATTCCTTCATCACTCTTCATCACTATTTAAAGCAATTCAAAAGCAATTCAAAAGAGAAATCTACTATACGAAGTTTGAATTTAAATTTTAATAATTATCAAATAATTTTTTTTGTTTTGTTTCTAAGTTTTTTAATCTTTTCTCCGTCAATTTTACATATTCTCTACTTATATCTATTCCAATAAATTTTCGATTTAAAACCTTTGCCATTCTACAAGTCGTTCCACTCCCGCACATTGGGTCTAAAACCACATCTCCTTTTTTACTCCATGAAAGAATATGATCTTCTGCCAACTTACATGGAAATGGAGCAGAATGATTTTTTGCTTCTTGATCTTCTTTCTTTTTCCCAACTACATACTGCCAAATATTGCCTTTAATTTTTTTGTTTTTTACGGGATTTGCTAATTTAGTTCTTGTTTGATCTTTTTTTGAATAATTCTTATATGTTGTAGATCCTAATTTTAAACCAGCATGCAAACTATCAACCATAATAGGATTATGTGTTTTTACAGTGCCTTTGCTAAACACAAACATGTATTCAAATTCATTTGAGTATCTTTTTCTATAAATTTGAGGAATCGGATTTTGTTTTCTAAAAATCATTGTATCATGCAAATTAAATCCAATTTTTTGAAAGTAAATTGCTTGCTTGAAACTCGTTCCAGTTTCTGATCCATTAATTGTTGCGTCACCAACAACCCAAACAACTATTCCACCAGGAGAAATAACTTTAAATAATAATTCAGCAATTTTTTCAAACTCAAATTTATACCCTTTGTAAGATCTTAAATTATCATATGGAGGAGATGTTACTACCAGGTCAATACTATTTTCAGATATTTTTTCTAAAATTTCAACGCAATCTCCGTGTATAATTTTATTTAAAAATTTTTTATTTTTCATTCGATTCTAAATTTTTCTATTCTATCAACAGTTACTTTATTGTGCTTAATAATTTTGACATTGTAGAAGAGTTTATCTGAAATTTGTGAGTCTGTATCTGTTATTTCCTCTATTAATTTATCAATTTTTTTATATTTTTTAAATAAAGATGCAATTTCATTTTTTGCTTTTATAATATTATTTTCTAGAAATTTTTTTTTATATTTCACATTTTCTTCATTTATAAATTTTGCTAATTTATCAAATTCTTTAAATTCTTTGACTTTATCTTCAAAAAGATTTTTTATTATTTGTTCCCAATATTTACTTTTATCATTTGATTTTCCTTTAAATAAATTTGGATAATCATTTATTAAATCTACCAAATTTTTAGACTTATAATTTGAAATTAAAAAAAATGAAATATGTTCATAGAATAATAAGAGTACTTTTTTATCAGGATTTGAGACATATTGATAAACATCACTACCTTTTTTCCAATCATGTAAGGATGGAAATGTAATTAGTCCTCCGATACCTTTTTTCCCATGTTTAACTAACCATTTTTCATAATCTGCAAGTTTGATTGTATCTTTAACATTAGGAGATTTTTGACTTCTTCCCAACCTAAAACTTTTTGCATCACAAACAATAGTATTTTTTTGATCAGAAATAGTTATATCTTCATAACTTGATTTTTGTGTTGGTAATTCTGAACTGTTAAATCCAATTAATTTTGCCCAATTAAAAATTAGGGTTTCTGTAAGTTTTGTATGCAATGTTTCCTCACTTGAATCATGTTCATAATCATCTGGGATATAACCACTATGAAGAATTAAAAAGGCAAGTTCTTCTTTTGAAAATTTACCTAATTTTACTAGGTATCTATCAGTAATTGTATTTGTATTTTTATCTTTTTGGTATTCTTCAAAGTTATTTGATAAAAAATTTTCAACGAAGTCATAACTCTGAAATCTTGACTCTTTTTTTAAGAATTTTTCACCAAAGTATTTTTTTAATAATTTTGTATCCACAAGACATATTAATTTTTAATAGAAAACATGTCCATTTGTTATAGTTTCAAATGAGACTATAACATCGTCAAATCCTTCATCATTCCTTACATTCTCATTCACTAGTTGAATAAGCATTTGTTTATCTACATTATTTGAATTTTGTACATCTTTGTACATCTGTTTTGTAGTGAAAAAACAAAGCAAACTCTAAACCTTGTACATCTTATTTGATGATTTTTAGGTTGCTGTTCTTATAAACTCTTTTGTGAACATTGATTAAGTTCTGACTTGTTAATCCTAGGAAAATCCTTTTTCTCTGAGAATCTCTTAATATTTGTAAGATGACTTTATTGAGGAGTGGAATTCTAATTTTGTTTAGAGTGTGCATCAGCAATTTGTTGAAATAATATTTTATTTGAAATTTTAAAAATAATGATTTAAGATAAAATCATTAAATCGAATGGAAGAAGCATTTATTATTGTTTTTCAATAGATGTTCTTCAATATAAATACTTCTTCCATTCACTAAATTGTAAGTAATAAACTAAACAAAACTTTACGTTTTGTTAACGGTATAAGAACATCTATAAGAGTTAGTGTTTTTATTTTTCCTTTGACAAACCTAAGGTTTGAAAGGAAGAACATGAAACAAAGCAAAATCATAAAGAACGAAGAAAATCACAATAATCTAGTAAGACTATTGCAGCATCAAACTCCTGAAGAGAGGCAAGAGTTTCTCAACTCTATCGATTATATACTATGCGATTTCTTAGAATTTAAACTTAAGGATCTGCCTTGGTGTAATCTAGGAAAACAAAGTGAAAAATGGGACAAATTAATAAGAAAAGTACGTTTAATTGTTTCTAGAATACATTTAGAATTAATTAAAAAGGAAAGGACTCTGCACTAATGGCAAAAAAATATGATGCTTTAAGTAAAAGTAAAATTATAAGCGGACTACGATGCACTAAAAAACTTTGGTTTGATGTTCATAAACCGATAAAATTTGAAACAAAAGCTACAATAGAAAGAGGTAAACGTTTTGGTGAAGTGGTTATAAAAAATTATACCAAGGGTAATGGGAAATTTTTAGATTTAACTGATGCATGGGAAAATAGAGTTAATAGGACCAAACAAGCTATTAATTCAGACGATACAAATGTTATTTTTGAAGGAGCATTTGAATATTTAAATACTGAAGTAAGAACAGATGTTTTAATTAGGAAAAAAAAGGGATGGGAACTTTTAGAAGCAAAGTCAGCAAAAAAATTTAAACCTGAAGAACATATTCAAGATATAGCTATACAATCTTTTATCGTTAGAGAGTGCATGAAAAAACTTGGTCACGATTTAATTAGCAGTAAATTAATTCATATTAATGGAAATTTTACTTTAGAAAATGATGGAGATTATAAAGATTTGGTAAACGATGAAAATGATATTACTGAAGAAATTAATGAAGAAAAAATACTAAATTACATTAAAGATTTAATGCCCTTAACTAATAAAAATTCACCTAACCCTAGTATTGAAATGGGAGATCAGTGCAATAAACCATATGCTTGTGATTATCAAGATAGATGCAAATCTTTATTGCCAAAAACTGACGTAACTCCTTTTACAATTTTGCCATATATAGGTAAGGACAAAAAATTAATTGAATTTATGAAAAGTAAAGGAACTACAGATTTACAAAAAGTTCCTTCAAAATTTTTTAAAGACCGAAAAGATTATGCTCCTGGTTACCATAAAATCATTCAAGATGCACATAAAAAAAATAAACCTTGGCATAACGAGGAGAATTTAAAAGATATTTTTAATAAATTTAATTTTCCATTTTATTTTATGGACTTTGAATTTGTCATGCAGGGAGTTCCAATAATAAAAGGAACACAACCTTATTATAAATTGCCATTCCAATGGTCAGTTCATAAATGGAAGTCTAAGGACAAAGAAATTGATAAAAATAAGTATTTTTTAGAATTCAATGATCAAGATATAGAACGTCAATTTATTGAAAGTCTTTTAAAAGCGTTGGGTGAAAAAGGAACAATATTTGCACACAGTGCTAAAGGAGTTGAAATTAAAATTTTAGAAAAGTTAAAGGAAAAAGATAGTTGTAAGGATTTATCGGACAAAATTGATAATTTGATCAATAGAGTAGAAGACAGCATGATAATTGCTAAGCATAATTTTTATTCTCCATTAATGAATGGAGATTGGGGAATAAAATCAATTATTAAAGCTATACCAGGTAGCAGTGTTAGTTATGATGAAAAAGATAACTTAGCAGGTGGTGATGAAGCACAATTAGCTTGGTTTACTTATACAAATCCAAAAACTTTTATTGAAGAGAAAAAAAAACTAAAAAAACTTTTACTAGATTACTGCTTTAAAGATACGCTAGCTGTATATTATTTGGTAAAATATTTAATGGATTCGAGTAAAAAACAAAAAAAATAAATGAAAAAAAACACCGGAACCTTTTGTGCTGTATTTGATGAGAGCACCACATTATGGGAGATTGATCAATTCGTTGATAAATTCCGACAAGAAACTGATAAAAAAGATGAGTTTGTTATAGATTTAAATCTTTCTAAAACTGGAAGTAAAGTTTTTTTAGCAAAGTATAGAAAGAAAGAAATTTACCATTAATGATGAAAAAAAACAATGCTTCAAAGTAGATTATACAATCAAAGAATTTTAAAAAAGAAAGTAAATAAATCAGAATTAGTTAAAGTTTTTGACCAACTTGTTAAAATTTGTAATATTAAAAATGATGATAAAAATTATCTTAAAATTAAAAATAAAGTTATTAAAGATAGGCGTAATTATCCAATTTATCTAGAAGACCTAAAACTTTTAAAAATTTTTTTAAGTTCCACACATATTCATGTAGAAAATTCAATTCCTGATTGGGGATTATCTGAAAATCCGAAATATTTACATGAGGAACATAGGCAAAAAATGAATTATGATATTTTTAGAGAATATAGTTATTTTTTTAATAAAGTT
>SHAO01000037.1 GCA_004213215.1 Candidatus Pelagibacterales bacterium
AAAAACCTTTTTAGCTGTTTTTTTTAAGCGCTCGCAATTCAGTTAAATCAGCGCTTTTTTGTTGTACTAAAAAGTACATCTTTTGTCAATTTAGGTTGTATTTATTTTGCCACAATGACTCGTATATAGTATTTACCAGTACAACTTATTATATATTAATAAAATTATGGCATTTCCAAAACCAAGAAATATAAATGTTGAGAGGTATGTTGGAGGATTATCAAAATTTAAAAGAATTGATAATTCAATAAAATTATCTGCAAATGAGTCTGCCTTGGGACCTAGTCCAAAAGCTATAAAAGCATTTAAAAGAGATAAAAATAAAATCCTTAAATATCCAGAGTCTGACTCTAATTCATTAAGAGATGTTATAGCTAAAAAATTTAATATCCAGTCGAATAGAATCATTTGTGGCGCCGGATCTGACCAAATATTTGATTTAGTTTGCAAATCGTTTTTGCAAAAAGGTGATGAAGTAGTTGTTACAGAATTTGGATTTATTATGCATAAGATTTATGCTTCTATTCATGGCGCTAAGGTTTTAATAGCAAAAGAAAATAAATATAAAGCATCAATAAGTGAAATATTAAAAAAAATTACTTATAAAACAAAAATTGTATTTATTGCAAATCCTAATAATCCTACTGGGACTTATTTATCAAAAAAGGAAATGCTAACTTTAAGGAAAAAACTTAGAAGTAATATACTTTTAGTTGTTGATGATGCATATTTTGAATTTATGAAAAAAAATGATTTTACATCAGGCTTAGATCTTTTTAAGAATAAACCGAATGTATTAATTACAAGAACTTTTTCAAAAATTTATGGTCTTGCTGGCTTAAGGTTAGGCTGGGGCTATTCATCAAAGAAAATTATTGATTCAATGTACCAAATTAAACCTCCCTTCAATGTTAATAGAGTCGCGCTTGCTGTAAGTATAGAGGCTATTAAAGACAACAAATGGACAAAGAGAGCAATTAAGCATAATACATTGTGGGCAAAAAAAATATTTTCTGTATTAAAAAAAAATAATGTTGAATCTAATCAACCAACAGCAAATTTCTTTTTGATGAATTTTAAAAAAGCTAAAATTAATTCAGATGAAGTTTTTAGCAAATTAGCTAATAAGCGCTTAATTTTAAGAAAAATGACACAATATAAAATACCTAATTCTTTAAGATTGACCATTGGAGATAAAAAAGCAAATGAGCATTTTATTAAATCTATAGAAAGTATTTTAAAATAATGTTTAAAAAAGTATGCATAATTGGATGTGGATTAATTGGATCCTCAATCGCTAGAGCAATAAAAAAAAATAATTTAGCGAAAAAAGTTGTTTCTTCTAATAGATCCAATGACACAAATAAAAAAGTAATTGAATTAAAGCTAGTAGATGATTCAAATTCTGATGTAAAAAAAATAGTTGATGGATCTGATTTAATTATAATAGCTACCCCTTTAAGTAGTTATAAAGATGTAATTTTAAAAATTAAAGATTCTTTAAAGGATGGCACTATATTAACTGATGTCGGTTCAGTTAAAGAAAATATTATAAATTTAATTGAAAAAAACATTCCTGAAAATGTTTCTTGGATACCATCCCATCCAATTGCAGGAACAGAAGAAAGTGGCCCTGAGGCAGGATTTTCTGAATTATTTCAAAACAGATGGTGTATTTTAACACCAAGTAAAAAAGCAAAAGAAAAAGATATTATTTTACTTAAAAACTTTTGGAAAAAATTAGGTAGTAAAGTTGATATAATGGAAGCAAAACAGCATGATCATATATTATCGATTACAAGTCATATTCCGCATTTAATAGCTTACAATATTGTAAATACTACTCTTAATATTCAAGACAAAAAAGCAACGGACATTATTAAGTATAGCGCTGGTGGGTTAAGAGATTTTACAAGAATAGCAGCCTCAAACCCTATTATGTGGAGGGACATTTTTATACAGAATAAGAAAAACACCTCAAAAATAATTGATGATTTTATAGTGAATTTAGAAAGTTTAAAGAAAGCAATTGAAAACGAAGATGGAAAAAAGCTAGAAGAAATTTTTACCAAAACAAAAAAAATGAGAAAAGAAATTATTGAAGCAGGTCAGGATGTAAAAAAATCTGACTTTGGTAGAAAGTAAAATTTAAGAAATATTTTCAATTTCTTTATAAATTTTGTTCTCTAATTCTTTAGTAAAATCTTCCCGACTAAGGCCTGGGTTTATTTTTTCTAAAAAAGACACGGTAATTTTCCCTGGATGCTTAATCATCCCTTTTTTTGGCCAAACTTTTCCAGAGTTTAATGCAACAGGAACACAGGCAACATTTAAAGCTTCATATATTCTTCCAACTCCCTTTTTAAAAGGCACTTTTTCGTCAAAGTTTATCCTTGTGCCTTGAGGAAATATTAAAAGAGGTCTGTCTTCATTTTTAATAATGTTAGCAACTTTATCAAAGAAACCAAGATTATCTTTTGTAACAGTATCCCTTGTTATTTCTATTGATTTAATTTTTTTTAAATAAAGTCCAAAAAGCGGAATTTTTAATAGTTCTTTTTTTAAAATAAAAACTGGATAATTTAGAACACTTTGTAATGCAAAAGTTTCAAACATAGATTGGTGTGCTGAAGCAACAAAATATTTTTCATTTTTTGGTATATTATGAATACCTTTAAACTCCACCTCAGTACCTAGAAATATTTTTACTGTAAACACTACATAATGGCCTAAAAATTTCCCGAATAGTAAAGTAATTTTTGTAGGTAAAAATAATGCAGGGACTGCTATTAAAAAAACAACAACAATTCCTAAATATAAAAAAAAATTAAATAATAATGATCTTAAAATTTTCATTTTTATTGGCAGCTAAATTAATTATTAACTAAATTTGCTAAACTTTGCCTTTTTTTAATAATTTTATGTTTTGAGCCAGTTATCATAATTTCAGCAATAGTTGGCCTAGTATTATAATTAGATGATAAACTCATCCCGTATGCGCCAACATTTGCGATAGCCACATAATCCCCTTCTTTAATTTTTGAAAATCTTTTTTGTGTTAAAAATTTATCTGAGCTTTCACATACAGGACCAACAAATTCAATTTTACCTCTGAAAATTTTATTTATTTTTTTTAATGGAATAATTTGATGATATGCATTATACAAAGCTGGTCTCATTAAATCATTCATTCCAGCATCTAAAATAACAAAATTTTTATTATTACTTTTTTTTATATAAATAATTTTTGATATTAAAATAGCCGCATTTCCAATAATAAATCTACCTGGTTCAAAAATAATTCTTGAGTTTTTATTTTTAATAAATTTATTGACTAATTTAGCATATTGTTTCAAATTAATTTGCTTTTCTTTTTTTGAATAAGAGATTCCCATGCCTCCACCAAGATCAATAAAATTAAAATCTATTTTAGTTTTATCTATTATTTCATTTATTACAGATAATACTTTCTTAAATGGGCTTACACTCGTTATTTGGCTACCAATATGAACACTTATACCTTGTAAATTTAAATTTTTCATTTTTTTCACTTTTTTACATAGATTGATAAAATCTTTGTATGATAAACCAAACTTTTCATCTTTTCCTCCAGTTGATATCTTTCTATGAGTTTTTCCTGTTACATTAGGATTTAATCTTATACCTATAGAAATTGTTCTTGAGAATTCTTTTGATATTTTATTAATGAGGTCTACCTCATTTTCTGATTCAACATTAATTAAAAGCACCCTTTTTTTTATTGCTAATCGAATTTCTTCTTCAGTTTTTCCAATACCTGAAAAAACTATTTTTTTTGGTTTAATCCCAGCCTTAATTGCTTTAAGTAACTCTCCAATTGAAACAACATCTGCGCCAGCACCAATTTTTTTTAATTCTCTTAGTAAAGAAATATTAGCGTTTGATTTTACTGAAAAACATATGATTGGTTTAACTGTTTTAAATGCATTGCTCAGTGTATTAAAATTGTATTTCAATTGCGATAGAGAATAACAATAAAAAGGTGTTTGATATTTCTTAGCAAGCTTTTGTACTAAGATATTTTCAACACAAAGGTTATTTTTCCTAAGTTTGATATAATTCATTTTATTAAACTAATTGTATAGCTTTATTATAATTAATCTGAGATTTATACTCAGGATCATTTTTTACTCCACATGATACACACAAAAAACAAATCGCAGCAGTAAGAAAAATTTTCTTCATTATTTAAATTCCTTTTTTAGTTTAGATATCATTTTTTTTATATTTTTTGTAGAAGTTCCACCATAAGAAGTTTTTAAATTTACTGAATTTGTCACATCAAACACATTCATGACTTTTTTATTTAAATTGTTTTTAATTTTAGTTACTTCATCAAATTTAAGTTGATTTAATTTTTTTTTATTTTTTTCTGCATAATTTACTAATTTAGCTGAAATTTTATATGCATTTCTGAAAGATAAACCATTGTTTTGTACTAGATAATCAGCAAAATCAGTAGCAGTAGTATGCCCTTCATTAGACAAAGAAAACATTCTTTTTTTGTTAGGTTTTAAATTTTTAACAAGTTCGTTAGTTAAAATAATTGATTCTAAAAGAGTATCATAACTATCAAATGCTAGGGCTTTATCTTCTTGCATATCCTTATAATAAGATAAAGGTAAGCCTTTCATAGTAGTTAGCATTGCCTGTAGTGCTCCAAAATTTTTACCAGCTCTTCCTCTAATTAATTCTGCTGGGTCTGGATTTTTTTTTTGGGGCATAATAGAAGAACCAGTCAACATTTTATCATCAATCTGAATAAGTTTAACTATATCAGAATTCCAAATAATCAACTCTTCTGCAAATCTTGAAATATGCATTGCGCAAATCGAAGCTGTAGATAAAAAATCTAAAACAAAATCTCTGTCAGATACTGTATCAATAGAATTGTTAGTTGGCTTTTTAAAACCTAATTTTTTAGACGTAAAATTTCTGTCTATTTTGTAAGAAGTTCCGGCTAATGCTCCTACACCTAAAGGACATTCATTAATATAATCGATATTACTAATAAATCTCTTTTTATCTCTTTTAAACATTTCAATATAAGCCAATAAATAATGAGCAAAAGAAATTGGTTGTGCATTTTTTAAATGAGTAAAACCAGGCATTATTGTTTGAATATTGTTTATTGCTTTTTTTAAAAAACTTTTGTTTAAGTCGTTTAATCTATTAATCATTTCCCTAGAAGCTTTTTTTATCCATAATTTAAAATCAGTAATCACTTGATCATTTCTAGATCTTGCTATGTGCAAATATCCCGCATCACTTCCTATAATTTTGAAAAGTCTTTTCTCAATATTTAAATGAATATCTTCATATTTTTTATTAAATTTAAATTTATTATTTTTAATTTCATTTCTTATTTTTTTTAAGCCATTGATTATTTTATTACCTTTTTTTTTATCAATTATTTTCTGTTTTGTTAGCATTTTGGTATGTATAATAGATCCTAAAATATCTTCTTCGTATAATCTTTTATCAATATCAATTGAAGCACCAATTTTTTCAAAAATTTTTGAAGTAGTTTTATTAAACCTAGTGCCCCAAATAGCTTTATTTTTATTTTTCATGTGTTAAGTTCTAATTTTTAATGTTTAAAAGTCAAAAAATTATAAAGTTTTCAATTTTCTTTTTTTGTTTTAGTGTTTTTTCATCAATATCACAAACAAATGAAGATGTTCCACTCAATAATATGACAATTAATGAAATTCCAAAGCCAGTTTTATCGCTTATATTTGAGGATTTTTCAGGCAATGAAATTAATTTAAACCAATATAAAGGAAAACTTGTAATTATCAACTTTTGGGCAACCTGGTGTGCTCCTTGCAAAAAAGAAATGCCATCATTGGATACACTCTATCAAGATAATAATTTTAATAACTTGCAGGTTTTTGCAGTAAATATTGAGCAGCCCAATAAATCAAAAACAAAAAAATTTTTCACTGATTTAGATGTTAAAAAACTAGAAATATTTTTTGATAGTAATCTAAATTTTGTTAAAGAATTTAAATTAAGAGGGGTTCCTACTACAGTTTTAATAAATAAAAAAGGCGAAGAATTTGCAAGAATTATTGGAGAAGTTGATTTTGCAGATAAAAAATTTTTAAAATGGTTGCTAAAATATGACTAGTTATATTTTAAATTGTACCTCAGTACATCCTCTTTCTAAAAGTAAACCTCGTCAAGCAATTGTATTGTGTCATGGGTATGGTGGAGATGGAAAAGATATAAGTATGCTTGCGATGAATTGGCAACGTTTTTTGCCAGACGCTATTTTTTTGTGTCCAAACGCACCAGAGACTTGCGTAGATAATCCTCAAGGTTACCAATGGTTCGATATGACATCAAGAAATGAAGATGCAATTTTTGAAAAATCTTTAATAGCTGAAAAAAAATTAAATATATTTTTGGATCAAGTAATTAATAATTTGCAATTAGAACCGTCTAAACTAGCTTTAGTAGGTTTTAGTCAAGGTTGTATGATAAGTATCCAAGCTGGATTAAAGAGGAAAGAGCAAATAAACTGTATAATTGGTTATTCTGGTAAGGTTATTAATAAAAAAAATTTGATAGAAAATATTAACTCAAAACCAAAAGTTTTTTTAATGCATGGAGCAAATGATACTATTGTATCACCAACTTATTTACTAGAAGCCAAAGAGTATCTAAATAAATGTGGGTTAAAAATTAAAACAAAACTATTTAATAAATGTGAGCATAGCATACCTACAGAAGGCGTGAGTTTAGGATTAGCTTTCTTAAAAAAAAATCTTTTATAATTGAAACATTTTTTTAACAAACTAATTCTTGCAAAACTTATTCCGATCCGATAACTTATTTACATGATCATAGCAGCTTCAGAAAAAGTTCCTTTAGAAAAATGTCCAGCACTTGTTTTAAATGCTGATTTTAGACCGTTAAGCTATTATCCACTTTCCCTTTGGTGCTGGCAAGACGCTGTTAAATCTGTTTTTCTTGAAAAAGTTAGTATTGTTTCAAATTACAAAAGAAAAATAAGAAGCCCTTCATTTGAAATGAGTTTACCAAGCGTTATAGCTTTAAAAAGTTTCATAAAACCTTCTGAACATCCAAGTTTTACAAGATTTAATGTATTTTTAAGAGATAAATTTACTTGTCAGTATTGTGGAGATGAAAAAGATTTAACTTTTGACCACTTGTTGCCAAAATCAAAAGGTGGCATTACAGACTGGGAAAATGTTGTAACAGCATGCTCAACATGTAATGTTAAAAAAGGAGGAAGGTTATTTTCAGCTTCTGGTATGAAGCTTCACAAGAAACCTTTTAGGCCCACAGTAGATGATTTACACCAAAAAGGAAAAAATTTTCCTCCCAACTTCTTACATGAGAGCTGGATGGATTATCTTTACTGGGATGTTGAGCTTTTACCTTAATAAAAAATTTAGTTTTCTCTATAATTTTTAAATAAAATTAAAAATATCAAACTTAAGATAAAAGACAAAACCATATTGATTGTTGCAAGTGACAAGCCCAATATTGTAAAACTTACATCTTTACAACTTATATAGTTTTGCTTTAATTGTTCTAGCAGTTGTTCTTTTGACAAAGATTTTGAAAAACTTTTGCTTTCACAAATAAATGATTCTAAAAAAAAACCTTGCTCAATACCAAAATGATAAAAAGATAAAAAGACACCGCAAAGAAACACTATGGACAAAATCAATAAAGTAATTTTTTGATATTTAGGATTCAGTAATATTCCAATTAACAAAAGAATAGCAATGAAATATGGGAATCTCTCATAAATACATAATTTACAAGGTTTGTGACCCAAGGAATATTGAATAAAATATGCCGAAATTAAAGTTATAAAAATAAAAAAAAGGATAAAAATTAAATACTTATTTATTTTTTTATTTAACATTAATTATTTATTCGCAAAATAAATTATTAAAAATATTACAGCTATTACTGCACTTATCATTACAGTCCACTGCCCACCTTTTTTTTCCAAAAATGGTCCAATAGCCACCCCATACTTTTGGGCAAGATAAGAAACTACAAAGAATCTTAAACCTCTAGCCACAAAACTTACAATTATAAAAAGCAATATATTGAAATGAACAAATCCACTTGATATCGTAATTATTTTGAAAGGCAACGGAGTAAATCCTGCAACAAATAATATTATTACTCCTGAAAGCAAGCCTTCTTCGCTAGCTAATTTTTCTTTAAATATATTTGCGTTTTCAATTCCAAAAAATTCAAAAATTTTAATACCTATTTCATTAAAAAAAACGTAACCAATTAAGTAACCAAACAAACCTCCCAAAACAGAAAATACTGTTGCAATTAAAGCAATTTTTAAAAATTTATCCCTTTTTGAAATTGCCATGGGAATAATCATTGCATCAGTAGGAATTGGAAAAATAAAACTTTCTAAAAAAGCTACAATTGCAAGTAGTAGGTTGGCAAATTTATGACCAGCCCATTCTACACATTTATCATATATTTTTTTTAACATTGTATTTCTGCCATCTTATATACTAATATTGTAATATGGAAATAGTCACAAAAATTGCTCCAATTTGTTTAGCTATAATAATGTTAGCGCTTGGACTTGGTTTAACAACCCAAGACTTTACTAGAGTAATTAAACAGCCCAAAGATTTTTTAATTGGGTTAATTTGCCAATTAATTTTACTTCCAATTATAGCATTTATTCTTATCAAAGCATTTAATACACCATTAGAGTTAGCGCTTGGAGTTATGATTATTGCTGCAGCACCCGGTGGTGTTACATCAAACGTGCTTACTAAATTTGCAAATGGTGATGTGGCTCTTTCAATTTCGTTAACGGCAATTATAAGTTTAATTAGTATTATAACTGTCCCATTTATTGTTTTTCGATCAGCTGAAATATTACAAGTTCCTTATATTTCAAAAGATATTTCTATGTTAAGCATTTCTTTAAAAATGGTTTTTGTTGTTACAATCCCAGTTATTCTTGGAATGATAATTAGAAAATTTGCTACGAACTTTATAGTGTCTAAAACATTGATTATTCAAAGAATATCTATAATTCTATTTGTTGTTGTGTTTGCGGCAATTTGGATAGAGGAGTGGGATAATATTGCAAGCTTTATCGCTCAAGCTGGCGTTATAACCCTAACACTTAATTTAGCAATGATGTTAGTTGGTTATTATGTTGCTAAATTTTTAGCATCTGGTGTTGCACAAAGAAAATGTATTTCTCTAGAGTGCGGTCTTCAAAATGGAACATTAGCTGTATTTGTCTCTTCGCAAATTTTCGATAATATAGTTTATATGGTGCCTACAGCAGCCTATGCTTTAATTATGTTTGTTACTTCTATAATATTTGTTCTAAAAGTTAGAAAAATTTCTTAAACATTCAACCAAAACTTATTTTTAAAAGATTATATTTTTTGAATATTAATTTAATACGTATGATAAACTTTTATGCTGGGGGTAACTTATAATACGTATTAAATTAATAGTCGATTTTCGATTTTTGCAAATTCTTTTTCCTTGTTATTTTCTTCATATTTATCTTTATTTTTTTGTTGCGTATTAAATAAATCCAAAACATAATAAGCAAAGATTAACATATGAATATAGGGCGAATGGCGGAACTGGTAGACGCGTTGGACTCAAAATCCAATGGTAGCAATGCTGTGAGAGTTCGAGTCTCTCTTTGCCCACCACAATACAATGAAATTTGATCAATATAAAAATTTAATAGAACTATTCTTTCACAGAGCAGAAATGCAAGATCAAAAAGATATTTTTTTAGAATGGCTTAATGTTGTTAATAGAAAAAAATTTACTTGGGCAGAAACAATTTCAAGCATTCATAAATTAACAAAAAATTTAAAAACTAATCTCAAAGAAGGTGATAGAGTTCTTTTGGTTTCAGAAAATCGTCCAGAGTGGCTTATTGCAGACATATCCATTATGTTAGCGAATGGAATTACCGTTCCTGCATATATTACTTATACAGAAAATGATTACCAATATTT